>JACREQ010000078.1 GCA_016218155.1 Bacteroidia bacterium | reverse complement strand
ACAGGTTTAAGTTGCAACTGACCATTCATCGATTGTCTAACATTAAAAAAAACATTTTATGAATGTCATAACAATGGAGTCTGCTGTCTATGATAATATCATGGCAAAACTCGATAAGTTTGAAGAGGAGCTTAAAAAAGCAGTAAGAACATCCAGCTATCCTTTGAGTGAACGTTGGCTTGATAACGAAGCTCTGTGCAAAATCTTCTGCTGTTCCAAACGTACCTTGCAAATGTATCGTGATGAACATATGCTTCCTTTCTCCCAAATAAAGCATCGTATGTATTACCGTGCCTGTGATGTTGAGAAATTTTTGAATGAGAATCTGAAAGTAATACGTGAAAATAACGGAAGGAGGAAGAGATCAAGCAACCAGTGAGTAATTAAAACTATTGCAGTGGTATCTGTGTAATTATTTTCGGGTAAATAACGTGCAAAATAAATCTGAAAAAAGCTGATAGAAAAATTCTATCAGCTTTTTTTTATATGAATAGAGAATTTCATTTAAAACTAAAAGTTCGATTCAAATTGTACATTTTAAAATCTTTTTTTATTTTATTAGCTGTTCTGCCTGTAAATACAGCTAAAAATCAACTATTTTCAGGACGATACAGGATGCAAAATGAAAATTTTGGTCGAAAATCAGGCGAAAATTTGCGAATTCCGGGCGAAAACAAGGCGATTTTCAGTAATTTCTAAAAAAATCTAAAAAATGTTCATTTAAAAATTGTATTTCAAGTGTCATAATATGAGAAACATAAAAAATAAATTTAATTATTTTTCAATTTCTGTGGTTACTATTTGCCAACTTCATCGACTATGGGTTGTGAAGATGAAAAAAAATAAATAAAGTGTTTTGTTTTAACAACATTACCAGAATGCAATTTGAATGCAAAAAGATAACTTTTAAGGGTGAATGGTATTAATACTAAAATAAGCAATTATAAATAAGTAATATGGAACCAATACTTTCAGACACTAAACAGTTTACAGCTAATGAAAAGCAGTTGATAGCACTTATATTTTCTTGTCCTTTTAGTGAACCATTGGCTAACTGTACTTTATTTCAAACTAGAAAAATAGTCAAATCCGATTATCAAAAAGCAATTGAGAGTTTTGACACAGAGGATATTAATAAATTGATTTCTGAACACGAAAAGTGTTTGTTTGAGAGAGTTAAGAGTAGTGATATAGAATCAATCAAAAACAGTAATCATGAAACAAATAAAAAAATAGCTTATTTAATATGGACAGGAAAAGGGAACCTTGATTTCCTTACATCTGAACTAATTAAAAGAAGGTGGATTAAATCCCAAAACAATTTTTCAAAATTATTTGAAAATAAAGATGAAAATGTTAAAATATTTTGGAATACACAATATCAATATGAGCTTGCTTATCTTCTATATAGATTAAAAAAAGATGGGTTTTTACGCCCAGTAAACACAAAAGGATATTTTAAAGTTGCAGAAATTCATATTGTGGATTATTCCGGAAAATCTTTTACTAAAAATGCACTTGTGAAAAACAGTTCAAAAATATTAAAGAATCCCAAGAATTATATTGATATTATTAGTGCAGTTGACAATATTATGAAAGCAATATCATAAATTATCTAGGGATTATTCTGGAATTATTCTATGACAAAATAACATAACCACTTGTTAATTTAAAATTTCAATTGGACATTTGCTTTAACGTTATTTGAAAAAGATTATTCTAAAAATTAAAACGCAATAATAAATTATGTATAACAAAGCAGAAAATAAAGAGACTTATCTCGGACTGCAATTACCTATATCAAGTGCAAATATTGATGAGACTGGGCTTATGCTTTCTGAGAGGTCAAGATACACTGCAAGAACAGAAATAGCTATAATATCAGCCGCTAATTCTAATCTTGATGGAACAGGAACTATCGTTGATTTGATTGCAGGAGCGGCAGTTTATGGAACTATTATTAAAAGAATAGTATTTAAAGCCCAAGGAACTACTACTCAAGGTATGATTAGAATATTTCACAAAGATGCTGGTGGCACAACACGACTATTAAGAGAAATTGAAGTTCCTGCAGTTACCCCAGCAAATGATGTTCCCACATGGAGTTTTGAATTAAATGAAATTTTTTATTTGAAAAATAGTACCACAGTTAAATTAAGAGTATCTACAGAGAAAGCTGAAACTTTTATTGTAACTGTTGAAGGATTAAACTATACCTATCTTCAATAATAAATGCACACATTTATTTAAAATAAAATCTTTTTAAAATGGCAGCAGAAACACAATATATAGCTAATACAGGCATTGTAACAATAAGTACAGGTAATACTGCAATTGACGGATCAGGAGCAGTAGGTACTGTTTTTACCGCAAATGCAAGTTATAAAGGGGCACTTATAAAAACTGTTACTATCAAAGCGACTACCGATACAGCGCAGGGCATGGTAAGACTTTTTATTTATGACGGATCAGTTACTAAATTAATTAAAGAAGTAGAGGTTCCAGCAGTTATAAAATCGGCAACTTCACCGTCATATGGAATTACATTCCCGTTAAATATTATTTTAAAGGCTGGTTGGTCATTAAAAGCATCAACTGAAGTTAGTAATTCATTTAATGTAATCGCTGAAGCACAAGATTGGGCTTATAATGTTGATTTTGTATTATCGGATACTACAAAATATACAGCAAATAATGGAGCTGTGTCTATCTCTACTGCAAATTCGGCACTTGACGGTTCAGGCACTTTAGGAACAGTAATGACATCAAGTGGCTGTAATTTAGTAAGCGTTACTATTAAAGCTACAGTTAATACAACTGCAGGAATGATAAGATTATTTTTATATAACGGAACAAGTTCGTTTCTTTTTATGGAAATACCCGTTATTGCAACGATAAAATCAGCAATATCACCTTCATTTTATCATAAAATTGTTTTCGAAAATTTCTATGCACTAAAATCTAGCTGGCAATTAAGAGCTTCAACTCAAGTAGGTGGTGAGAACTTTAATATAATCTCTGAATTCCTTGACTTGTCATATCCAACATGGGGATAAATATAAATCGATTAAATAATAACTTAAAACAAAATAATATGGCAGAAGAAACTCAATATACAGCAAATACAGGTGTTGCTGTTTTAAACACTTCAAATTCAACTTTAACTGCAGTAGGAACTTTAGGTACTAATATTTGGAAAGTAATTGATGCTGCTGCAAGTCCTTCTAAGGGATTAATAATAAAAACTATTACTTTAAAAGCGCAAACAGACACTACTCAAAGTATGGTAAGGCTTTTTATAAACAATGGAAGTGGTTCAACTGGTGATGCATATAATAAATTAATATCTGAAATAGAGATACCAGCAGTTATAAAATCTGCAACCAGCCCAGCTTTTGAAATTACAATTCCAGTTGATTATGCACTTTTAGCAAACGATGAATTGTGGGCAACTTTTGAATTTGCCTCTGGTAGTCCTAGTATTAATGTTATTGCAGAAGGAATGGATTGGAACTATTATTCTGCTGCTGTAAGACCAGAAAGTAGTAACTATACAGCAAACACAGGTATGGATACAATAACTGCTGCAAATACAAATCTTACTGGGGCAGGAACCCAAGGCACTGATATTTGGAATATTATTACAGCTACGGCTGGTAAAAATGGAACCCAAATTCAAAGTGTAACTGTAAAGTCAAAATTAACTGCGACAACATCAGCCGGAATGGTAAGATTATTTTTAAATGATGGCAGTGGTGATGGCACTACACATAATTTCCTCTTAACAGAAATACCTGTAGAAGCAACAATACAGTCTGGAACAGCCCATAGTTTTTCAAGACGAATAGATTTTAGTGGTAAAGGCTTTTTTTTAAAATCAGGATGGAAACTTAGAGCTACAACAGAAACAAATGATGATTTCAATATTATTGCTGAAGGTCTTGATTTAACTTATCCTGCATAGTGTTAGTTTACATACTGAAATTTAATAAATAATAATTATGGCAACAGAAACTCAATATACAGCGAATACAGGTGCAGTTGTAATTTCAAGAGGGAACCCCAATAGAGATGGTACAACTGGAGATTATTACAATGTTGTTACAGGTGCATCTAATGGGACATTAATAAAAAGAGTTTTTATCAAAAGTCAAGGTAATACTACAGATGGTATGATTAGGCTTTTTGCTTATGATGGAACAAATACAAAAATGCTTGCTGAAGTTTTTGTTCCAACAATTACAAGATCTGCAACAGATCCATCTTTTGAAACTGTAATTGAATTAAATTATGTTTTAAAATCAGGAGGAATCTTAAAGGCATCCACTCAAAATGCCGAAACGTTTAACATTATTGCCGAAAGCCTTAACTGGGCATATTATGGTTCTGTTAGACCTGAAAGTACAAGGTATACTGCAAATACCGGAATGAAAACGCCTAATTCAGGAATTAGCACAATGACAGGAAGTGGAACAACATTAGATACAAATATTTGGAATATTATTAGTGCGGCTTCAAATGGAACTATTATTCAGAGTATAACAGTTAAAGCTCAAATTACTACTACTGTAGGTATGATTAGGTTATTTCTTTTTAATCCAACTGGATCTTTATATTTTTTACTTACAGAAATTCCAGTACCCTTAGTAACTAAATCAAGTACTGCACATAGTTTCTCTCATAGATTAAATTTTGGCGGTAATGATTTTGCTTTGCAAGCAGAATGGAGCATAAGAGCTACAACTGAAAATTCTGAAGCTTTTAATGTTATTGCAGAAGGTCTTGATTGGGCATATCCAGCATAAATAATTTATAGTAAAAACAATTTTAACAACAATATTATGGATAATAATGAAAAACTTTCTTTGTTTAGAAATGTAAATTTCAGATCTAAAGGTTTGACAGATATACCTTATAATAAAAATCTTAAAAAGATAATAGTTAACCCTTATATTGAAGATATAAATAATCTAAATGATTTTGTTGTTGTAATGCGTGCAGCTGAAGGGAATTGCTGTACTTGTAGTGGGTGTTGTTCAGTTGATAATTCAAGAACAGCAAAAATGGTAGAAGCAGCTTCAGCATTGGGTGGGTATAGTAGTTGTCCTGATCCGGGACCAATTGTAGCTTCACAATAAAAATTTTATGATTACAATGAATAGTAGTAATAATAATTACTACTTGAATCAGGATGTTAAATTACAGTATATTCCTCCACTTTTCTGTTCAGATGATCCATATTATCAGAATAAAAGATTTTTTTTAAAATATTATAATTGGTTTTTAAAAAAAGAGAATCAAAATTTTGAAGAATTAAATGAATCAATGATTATTGATTCATTTACAAATTCACCAGGAATAGTATTTGAATTAACACAAAACTGTAATCTTTGTTGTACTTATTGCGAAAGTAATAAACACTTTTTTCAAAACAAAAAAAAATCGGAAAGTACAATGGATTCTGCATTAGCATTTTCTTTTTTAGAAAAATATAAAAAAAAATATTACATTAAACGAAGAAATTCTGAATTTTACATTAGTTTTTATGGCGGTGAGCCTCTATTAGAATGGGATTTACTTCGAGAAATCGTAAGTTATTCAAAAAAAATATTTTCAAAAAACACTCAATTTCATATCACTACCAATGGATTGTTACTTGAGAACAAAATCGAATATCTTGTTGATAATAATTTTATTATTAGAATTAGTATAGATGGAAATAAGATACAAAATGCTAATAGAATTTTTCCAGATAAAGGAGAATCATTTGAGGTTTTATCAAATATTTTAGAAATTATCAAAATAAAGTTCCCATTATTTTTTAATGATAATATATCATTTCAAAGTGTTATAACTAAGTACAATTCGAATATTGATGAACTAAACGCATATTTTAAAAGAAAGTATGATAAGGAAACTTATCCATTACAACTTTCATTAACAAATTTAAAAGAAGAATATATTGATAAATTTGAAAATGACCTTCAGCAAGAAGTTCTTTTTGATTTGAATGTTGAAAAAAGACGTTATGAATTAAATAAAGATTCATTTTGGGAAAGAAATCCTTCTTTACGGTATTTTTATAATCGTTATTTTATTGATGAGTCAATTAATGAAAAATTTTATTCGCCATATTATAATAGCGGAACTTGTATTCCTTTCAGTAGAAAGATATTTATTAATGCCAATGGGTCTATTTTTCCTTGTGAAAAGTCTAATTTATTAAAACCACTTGGTTCATGTTCAATTAATTCTTTAAACATCAATTTTAATTCAATTTTAAATTCATTTTCCTCTGATATTCAAAACTTCGAAAAAGGTTGTGAAAAATGTTCAAAAGTAATGTTCTGCAATAGTTGTATATATTTATCTAATAATTGTATTAGAAAAGATGAAATAACAACCTCCTTTCTAAATACTATAGAATCTATTATTTAATGCAAAACATTTTTATATATTTAGAATCATATTGTTATATTAAGGTAATTGAAGATTCTGTACTTTTGTATAATACATTGAGTAAAAACATTAAATTACTTATAGCAAATAGATTAACTAAGAATATTTTTATTTCTTTAGTCAAGCAAAGATATTGCTTTGTAAGCTTTTCAGATATCTCAAAAAATGATAAAGATGTTTTCTCTACATTAAGGGATTTGTATTTTTTGGATTATATCCAAATTGGTGATACATTTAAAAAACCAATAATAATGGATCCTTTTATTCATAGTCCGTTAAATATTGAAAAAATAGTTAAAAATAATATCTACTCAATAATTAAAGAAATACACTATTTTCCATTTTATTCTTCGAAAAAGTACTTTGGACATTTTTTTAATGGAATTGATTCTTATTGTAATAATTCTTCTGATTTTAATATGGAAGAATATAATAAAATAATCGATATTCATAATAAAGCACAATTGTCAAAATTATTTCTTTACATCAATAACATCAATGATCTTCATTTACTGTTAACTGATTTCTTATCGCATCAAAGAATTTGTGTAATATCAGTTTTTGGTGAAGTAGATACTTTAGAAATGCTGAAATTGTATAATAATATTAGCCATAAAATTTACTATTATCCTGCTGATTCAAAAATCATATCAGAAATAAAACATCAAATAAATGGACTTAATTCAGATATTTCTTTTTATTGTTTAATTGATGATAATTGTTCTCAAATTATTGAAAATAATCCTGATAAAAAAATATTTAGGTTTAATAGAAATAATAAGTTAATGCTTAATCACTGTATTGATGAGGAAATGATTAAATTATATGGTCCAGACAATATGTTAATTAGATTTAGAAATAATATTAATAATAATTTATTTGGAAAGATATATATAGATGGAAAAAATAATGTTTTTGATAATTTTTTTATTAAAAATAACTACTTTATAATAAATGATATAATAGATGCAATAAAATCATTTACAATAAAAGACCAATATTGGACATTAACAAGGAAAGATGTTATTCCTTGTAAGAAATGTCTTTATTCAGTATTCTGCCCATTTATTACATCACATGAAATAATAAATGAAAATTATTGTAATGTCGAATATAAATTGGGTTACTCTAATGAATTAATTTAACGTATTAATAATTTTAAGTATTCATCACAATTACTTTTTGTTTGAGGTAGATTATCAATAATAGTTATAATTGATTGCATGTCATCGTGTTTCCAAATAACTTTCTTTAAAAGAAAGTAGTTTAAACAATAGTTGCTATTTTTTAATAAAAAAGCATTATTTACAGGATATTTAAATCTATCATTTTGAAAATCACTGGATTTTTTTAAAAGCTTATTCATTTTTCTTTGACAAGTATTATTAAAAATTGAAATTTTATTAGAATCTATAGAAATTTTATTGATAGTAATATTAAGACATTTATAAATTTGTTCAGTGTTATGAATTTCTTTTTTAGCTTCATTGATTTGAGAATTTATAGTGTTATTATAATATTTTAAAGTTAGATAATTGCCAATAACATCACATAGAGCTTCTTCAAATTCATAGGGAATTTTAATAGATTTTTGTTTTAAATAATTATGAGACAATTCATGAAATACAATAAAACAGATGGATGCCTTAGAATAATTAATTAGTTTTTTATTTAAAAGGGCTCTAGAATCTTGATAAGCATAATAAATGTAAGTTGAATACCCTTTTTGGGTATATGCTGATTCTATAATCTTTGCAGAATCAAGGTTAATAAATCGAACAAATGGATAAAATTGTTTGATTTTAATTTTATTAGATAATCCATCAATATTTTCAGGATAGATGTATTCATCAGGAAACTGAATTTTGTTTGAGTATGAAACAAAAAGATAATAATCAGGCAAATCTGTTTTCTCCCAATTGGAATATAAATCTCCGTCTAATTTATATTCTATTTGATTGCAAAAATATTTTTTTAGTTTATCAATAAATAACGAATCATTATTTTGACAAAAAATATTGTTAAAAAATAGGATAAATAGGACAAATAAATAATATTTATTTAATTTCATGTTAGATAAATTATTTTAACTGATTAAATATATGTAATTTTTTAATTAAAGAGAAATTCTTCATACTATTTCAATCATGAAATACAAATAAAATTCACTATTTATTCATAGCTTTGTAACACTTAAAGAAAGTGTTACGAAAATAAACTATTAAAATTCGAGAATGAAAAGTGTGAAACATGTTGCTGTTATTGCAAGAATTAAAAAAGAAATAATGTATTTTTTTAATTAAAAGATTCTGATGTGTCGCCTAATTTTCTTACGTTAGGATTAGTTAGAATACTTTCAACTACAACAGGATTTAATTTTGTTTCAAGAATGTTGAATTATCTGAATCCGTTATTCAGATAATGACACCTTTGACAGATATGTAAAATATATGAAGTTTGTTAAACTTGGTTCACTCTAATAAGCCTTTTTTATTTCCCTGATATTATTTTAATTAAATGCTTTTAATTTATAAATTTCATGACATTTATAATGAGATGAGATATAGGATTATATATATATTAATTAATATATAAAGGGATTATTGGTGGATTATTCTAAATCAACGTTTGTGTATTTATTAAAATAGATAGATTTTTGTTAAAAGAAACTATCTGATTATGGTAAATGCTTTTTTCTATTAAGCTCAAATAATGATTCTTTAATAAGAAGAAAATGAGAAATATTTTAACTTACTCTGAGTATAACAATAGGAAACATACGTTGTCGCAAAAAATGACACAAAATAACGTAGAAAAACAGGAAGCAAGTATTGTTATATAACAATTATATACCGAAGGTGGATTCACTTGCTCTTACTTTTCGAATAAAATTTGGTTTAAAGTATAGTATATTAGCTCATATTGATAATAACTCCATACTAACTTTTGTTTTGTGGTTATTATAATTTAGAAACTTCTTTTACATTAAAATTCAGGAAAAAAAATATTGAAATATGTTTTTTTAATTGTACTAAAATTGTTTAGCCGTTCACAATTTACATGTAACTGTACAATATTTTAATGCCTTTGAAAGTAAGTTTGTTATTTCAACACAATCAATTAATATTTTAACTAATTTGCATTATAATAATATTTGATGAGAAAATTTATTTTATTTATATTATGCAATTTGTTATTATTGTTTATTTATGGGCAAAGTCCCAATGAACTTGATAGTTTATTAAAACTTCTACCTAAAGATAAAGAAGACACTAATAAGGTTAGGCACTTGATTTTTATTTCAGAAGATTTATGCAAAACAGACCCTCAAAAATCTCTCGAATATGCTTTAAAAGCATTGATTGTAGCTGAAAAAATTAAATGGAATAGAGGAATTGCGTCATCATATTTTAGAATAAGTTATGCGTATGATGCACAAGGGAGATCTCCAGTGGCACTTCAATACAGATTAAAAGAACTTGAGAAATGGAAGGAACTTAATGATAAAGATTGCATTTGCTCTTCTCTTGGAACAATAGGAATCTCTTATCATAACATTGGTAATTATACTAAGGCTCTGGAGTATTATATTTCAGCATTAAAACTTGCTGAAGAAATTAAGAACAAAGAGAAAATAATTAGAAATCTTTGCAATATAGCAAGCGTACATGCCGATCAAAATAATTTAGACAAAGCAATTGAATATTACCAAAAAACTTTAAAATTATCTGATGAACCTAAATTTGAAAATTACAAATCTATTGCACTTGGAAATTTAGGAAATATTTATTCGAGCCAAGGAATGCAAAATAAAGCATTAGATTATTATTTCTTTGCTTTAAAAATTGACGAAAAATTAGGCTATGAAGTAAACGTGGCAGGTTGGTATATTAATATTGCAGGTGCTTATCAACTTCAAAGTGATTCTGCAAAAGAAGCCGGAAATTTAAATCAAATGGAAGAAAAATGTAATAAATCTCTTGAGTACTTTTCAAAAGCTTTAAAACTTTCAGATAAATTAGGCAATGATTATTATAAGTCGAGTATTCTTGGTAATATGGGGGCAATTTATATTACAAAAAATAGATTTAAAGAAGCTGAAGAATCTATCATAGCTGCAATTAAAATTTCAGAAAACATTAGTGCCATAGATGAAATTATTGCAGGACATCAACGATTAAGTCAGTTGTACGAACAAATGAAGTTACCTGTTAAAGCACTTGAACAATACAAGAAATATGTAGCCGTAAAAGATAGTGTTTTCAACGAAAACAATAAGAATACTATTTCTGAATTACAAATTAAGTATGAAACAGAGAAAAAGGATGTCGCAAATGTTTTCCTTGCAGAGCAAAATAGAATACAAGCACTAAAAATTAATAACAATAGGTACTTTATAATAGGGCTTATTGTTTTGTTATTACTAGTTTTAGTTTCTGGAATTTTACTTTTTAGACAAAATAAATTAAAATTTAAACATACAGCTTCACAATTTGAGCAAAAGCTTTTAAGAACTCAAATGAATCCTCATTTTATTTTCAATTCTTTAGCAAGTATTGAGAGTTTTATTTACGACCAACAACCCAAAGAAGCTGGTGAATATTTAACAAGCTTCTCACGACTAATGAGACTTATCCTTGAAAATTCAAAATCGGAATATATAACACTAGAAAAAGAAATTGAAACATTAAACTTTTACCTTTCACTTGAAAAACTTAGATTAAATGACACACTCGATTATTCTATTGAACTGAGTAATGTTATTCATACAGATCAGGTATACTTACCACCTATGCTGGCACAGCCATTTATTGAAAATGCAATTGAACATGGATTTCGAGGAATTGATCAAACCGGAATTATCACGATTACATTTACATTAAAAGAAAAATATTTAGAAGTGCAGATTACGGATAATGGTATTGGAATAGCTGAAACGCAGGAAAAAGAACTTCATAAAACACATCGGTCTATGGCGATGGAAATAACTCAAGAACGTTTAAAGATTCTAAATAAATCAAAAAGACAAAAAATGATTTTTTCAGTTACCGATTTGTTCAATGAAAATCAAGAAAACAAAGGAACAAAAATAATATTTTCAATACCTGTATAACAAATAGAATAATAACTAAACAAGCTATAAATAATGCGTATTCTAATTATTGATGATGAAAAAAGAATAAGAAGTTCATTAATTAATGTACTAAAAATACATTACCCGAAAGCTATTGTAGTTGCAGAAGCTGAAAATATTCAAATTGCATTTGAAGCTATTCAGAAACATAAGCCAGAAGTTGTTTTGCTTGATATAAAAATGCCCAATGGGTCTGGATTTGACCTACTAAAGCAAATATACCCAATTACTTTTAAGATTGTTTTTATAACTGCTTTTAATGAATTTGCTTTACAAGCTATTAAATTTTCTGCACTTGACTATTTACTTAAACCAGTTATCCCAAAAGAACTTATTGAAGCACTTGACCGTGCTGAGCGGCAACTAAACACAGAGGAAATGATTGAGAAGTTCAATGTTTTTATAAATAATATTGAAAACGTTAATCGTGAAACAAAAAAGATTGTACTTAACAGTCACCACAAAATACATGTGATAAATTTGAATGAGATAGTTAGATGCGAAGCTGATAGAAATTATACAATGTTTTACCTTACAAATAAAAGATCTGTTCTTGTATCACGTTCACTAAAAGAATACGATGAAATGCTTAGCCCAATGGGTTTCTATAGACCTCATCATTCTCATTTAATTAATTTATCTTTTGTTGATAGTTTGGAAAAAAGAGATGGCGGTATCTTAATTTTAAAAGATGGATCAGAAGTTCCTGTGTCATCAAAAAGGCAATGTGATATTATTGCAGCTCTTAACAAAATATAATTAATTTTATTTCTGCTCAAAATAATAGCCAGTTGGATAAGATTAGATGCACTCTGGTACATTTGTTAAAAATCTTTGCTATTATTTATTTATATTTACTTGATTAAATTGGTGGTTATTAAATTTCTATAATAAATTAAAACTATGAAAACAGTTATTATTATTATTTCGATAATGTTCCTATCAATTGGAATGTGGGCACAGAAGATATATACTATTGCTGGCGATGGTTCAGTTTATTTTACAGGAGATTCAGTTTTAGCTACAAATGCTGGTCTTACACCTTATGGTTCAGTTGCATTTGATCAATCTGGAAATATTTATTTTGCTGATATTTTTAGCCATAGAATTCGTAAAGTTGATGCTTTAACAGGCATGATCTCAACTGTAGCTGGAACTGGTATTGGTGGTTATAATGGAGATGGGATACTTGCAAAATCTGCCCAGATTTATACTCCAAATGCACTTGCTTTAGATGAAAACGGAAATATTTACATAGCAGATTATAGTAATAATCGAGTGAGGAAAGTTGATGCGGTTACCGGATTGATTTCTACTGTTGCAGGTACTGGTGTATGGGGTTATAGCGGAGACAGCCTTCTTGCGACTACTTCAATGGTAAAAAATGTTACAGGAATAACTGTAGACAATATAGGGAATGTTTATTTTTCTGATATGGGTAATGAAAGAATTCGAAAAATAGATGCTTCTAACGGATTTTTATATGATATAGCAGGTAATGGGATTAATGGATACAATGGCGATAATATTTTAGCTGATCATGCAATGCTTAGTGGTCCTCATGGTATTGCTTTAGACGCATCAAACAATTTATATATTGCTGATAAAGAAAATGATCGAATACGTAAAGTAAATGCAGTTACCGGCATAATTACAACAGTTGCCGGCACTGGAGTATATGATATTTATAATGGTGATGGAATTCTTGCTATTAATGCAAATTTTAGACATCCAAATAGTGTTGCAGTAAATGCAGTCGGCGACATCTTTATTTCTGATCAATTTAATCAAATGATTTTTAAAGTTAATCATACTAATAATAGAATATATACTGTTGCTGGTACTTTGTCTGGTGGAAGCACTGCTGAAGGAATTTCTGCACTCACCGCTTTGTTGCCTATGCCAGTTGGCGTTGCTATTGATGCCTGTGGAAATATTTACATTTCTCTTTATGATTCTCATAGAGTTAGAAAAGTTTTTTCTTATGATTTAAACTTAAATCAAACTGACTTAACCTGTTTTGGACAATGTAATGGAGCAATTAGTGTGAATGCGACAGGAGGCGTTGCACCCTATTCTTATTTATGGGGCAATGGCATGGGTAATAGTACAAGTTTATCAAATTTGTGTGCCGGAACTTATTGGTTAAGTGTTGTGGATAATTCAGGATGTAAAGAAATATTAAATATTACAATTACACAACCAAATCAAATGGCATCAAACCTTACTACTGTTAATACTAACTGCAACGCTACCGGAAGTGCAAATGTTTCGGTTAGTGGGAATTACCCGATGACATATTTATGGTCTAATGGTAGTACAACAACGAGTGCAACAGGTTTAAGTGCGGGAACATATTCAATAACAATTACTGATGCAGTACAATGTACATATGTTGAGAATTTCACTATAACAAATACTACAGTTACATTTCCATCGGCACCTATTTGCATGGTAACTGTAGATTCTTTATCGCAAAATAATATAATTGTATGGGATAAAAACGGATTTCAAAATGCAGATTCATTTATTGTTTACCGTGAAATAGCTACTAATAATTATCAACCTATTGCCCATATACCATTAAATGGGTTTAGTCAGTTTGTTGATACTGTAAGAACATTATATTTCCCAAATACTGGTGATCCAAATGCAGGCACATATCGTTACAAATTGCAGATAATTGATTCTTGTGGAAGAGTTAGTAATATGAGCCCGTACCATAACACAATATACATGTTAAATAATGGGAGTGGAATTTTTTATTGGACTCAACCTTACACAATACAGAATGGACCAAACCCTGTTTCAAGCTATGAGCTAATGAGGGATGATAATAGCAATGGAACATGGCACGTTGTTGCAAGTGTGGCAGGAACCCAGCAAACTGTAAGCGATCCATTGTATGTGATATACCAAAACACTGCATCATGGCGTGTAAGAACAGTCTGGAGTGTAAATTGCACACCATCTGTAAAAGGTACAAATTCTAATTTTAGCACTTCATTTTCTAATATTTATTCAAATAATGCCACTTCAATTATTAATACATTACTGGAAAATCAGATATTTGTTTTCCCAAATCCAACAAATGATAAGGTATATATTCAAAGCAATTTACACACAATAGAAGGTGTTGAGATTTTTAATGTTTTTGGTGAATTAGTGAGCTCGTGCAATAAATCTAGTATAGAAGAGAATGGTTTTATTGATTTGTCAAATATTTCTAGTGGAATATATTTTATAAATATAACTACTGCTGATGGTTTTGCTGTTAAGAAAATAATTAAAAATAAATAGTATGGGATACAAGGCTTTAATTACTTTAGACTTAAACTCTACCAATGATGGTAAGTTACGTGATTTATTTTATTCTGAATTAAAAAATAAACATTGGGTAAAAATTTCAAGTTTAACAACTACATGGACGGCTAATTTCTCTGAAAATACAAATAGAGATGATGCTATTAAACATTTAATAACTCATTTACAAGAAGCAAAAAAGTTTAGTAAAATTCCAAGTGTTGAATATGCTATTCAATTAGATAAGTCTGATGTAGTTATTTCTAAAATGTAACAATCTTTTGTTTGGTAGTTTTTATTAAATGTCGCAGATGTAAGTAGGACAGATTGTCCATTTTAATAAGTTTTGCCCATTGTTAAAACTACCATGCAAACAATTAACCGACTGAATTAAAAAAATATAATTATGGCAATTTTAACAAGGACAAGACTAACAGCACTGACTGAAAGTAAGCTTGGGACAAGAATATTCAGCGAAACAGTGAATGAATCAAAACGAGAAACAAGAACTACTGCTGTAGTTTCTGTATTTCTTTCTCATAGTCATGATGATTTGGAAAAAATTGATGTTGAAAAAACTATTGTGCTTTTAAGAAAAGTGGGAGTCAGAGTATACATTGATTCAAATGATTCTTCACTTCCACCTTTTACAAGTGCTGAAACAGCAAAAAAAATTAAGGAGCAAATCAAACTAAATAACAAGTTTATTTTGGTAGCAACCAATAAAGCCATAAATTCTAAATGGTGTAACTGGGAATTAGGTTTTGGTGATGCTCAAAAATACATTAATCATATTGCGCTTATTCCAATTGCTGATAACTCAGCTTCTTGGAATGGTTCTGAATACCTAAGAATTTACCCACGTATTGAAGAAAGTGAATACACAGCAGAACACATAAAAATTATTTTTCCTGACAAAACTGAAAAGTCATTACTTGACTGGCTAAAATCATAATTAATATGACATACAACAGAGAAATCGAATCGTTCATTAAAGATTTCGTAAAGGACTTGGCTGAAAACAACGTTGCTGTTTTCGCAGGTGCAGGAATGTCCATATCGGCAGGCTATGTAAATTGGGCAGACTTATTACGAGACATTGCAGAGGAAGTAGGTTTAAGTGTAGACAAGGAGCATGATTTAATTTCTCTTGCACAGTATCATGTAAATGAACATGGAGGAGGCAAGGCAAAAATCAATAGAAAAATTCTTGAAGAATTTACAGAAGAAGCCGAATCATCTGAAAACCATAAAATTTTGGCAAGACTCCCTATTACAACTTTTTGGACAACCAACTATGACACTTTAATTGAAGATGCCGTAAAAGCAGCAAACAAAGTTGTTGATGTTAAACACCAGATAAAGCAGTTAGCAAATACACGTCCCAAAAGAGATGTCGTACTTTACAAAATGCACGGTGATGCACATCACCCTGCTGATGCAGTTCTCACAAAAGAGCAATATGAATCTTATTACAAAACACATGAGCATTTCATTACAGCCTTAAGTGGCGACTTAATTTCAAAAACATTTTTATTCATCGGTTTTAGTTTCACTGACCCAAACCTTGACTATGTTTTAAGTAGGTTGAATATTCAGTTTGGAGAAAACAATAGACAACACTATTGCTTTATTAGAAAGCAAAGCAAAGGATCAGACGATGATGAAATGTACAGATACAATTTAAGAAAACAAGAGTTGATGGTGAACGACTTAAGACGATACAAAATCAAAGCTCTTGTTGTTGATGAATACACAGACATCACAGAGATTCTAAAAGAAATTGAAAGAAAGTTTAGAAAGAAAACTGTTTTCATTTCAGGAAGTGCCGAGGAATACGGAGCATGGAATAGAAACGAAGCACAAGGTTTTATTCATTCGCTTAGTAAAAATATTGTCTTGGCGGGTTTCAGAATCGTAAATGGTTTTGGTTGGGGAGTTGGAAGTGCTGTTATCAATGGTGCATTAGAAGCAGTTTATGAAAAGCCTGATAGGTTTTCTGAAGATCAATTAATCATGAAACCTTTCCCACAATTTGAGACTGGAGACAAAAAACTCTTTGATCTTTGGGAAGATTACAGACAGAAAATGATTTCACTAGCAGGAATTACAATCATCATTTTCGGAAATAAAAAAGACGAAAAAGGAATTATCATACCTGCAAATGGTGTGAAAAGAGAATTTGAAATAGCAATCTCACAAGGTCTAATTCCCATTCCTATCGCAACAACTGGATATATCACAAAAGATATTTTCGATGAAATTATGAAAGCACCTGAGTCATATTACAAGGGGATTGAATGGATTATTCCTCTTGTTAATGATTTAGCATCAAGCAAATTAACAAAAGAAGAAATAATCAAAAAAGTAATAACAATTATTCATACAATCAATAAGTGATAAAATGGCTAAACGAATTTTTACAAGCTTTCATTACATCCCCGATAATTGGAGAGCTTCTCAAATTAGAAGTATGGGGAAAATTGAAGGTAGCAGTGTCGCTACAACTAACAAATGGGAGGAAGTTATAAATGCAGGCAACAAGGCTATTCAAAAATGGATTGATGATAATATGAATGGAAAGTCTTGTGTTGTTGTCTTTGTTGGAAAAAAAACAGCAGGCAGAAAATGGATTGACTATGAAATTGAAAAGGCATGGAAGGATGGTAGAGGAATTTTCGGAATTTATGTACACAACTTGAGAGATAGTGATGGTGAACAAACAGAAAAGGGCAATAATCCATTTGATCATTTCAAAATAGGCAAAGAAAAATTATCTTCAATTGTAAAGTGCTATGACCCACCTTACAAAAAAAGCACAAATGTATATAACCACATCAAGGAGAATATAGAAGATTGGATTGAAGAAGCAATTAAAATAAGGAATAAGTATTAATCAATGCCTCGAAACGTTTACTTTTCTTTCAGCTATCAAGACGTGATAGATTTTAGGGCAAATGTTGTTCGCAATAGTGGAAAGTTTCGCAAAAAAGGAGAGGAATTCCGTGACTTATCTATTTGGGAAGAAGCAGAGGAAAAGAAGGTAAAAAAAATCAAAGCCCTTGTAGAAGCAGAATTAAAAGGTTCAAGTGTAAATTGTGTGTTAATTGGTAGCGACACTTATTCAAGAAGATTTGTTAGATATGAAATAATGAAAAGTTTTGAAGCCAATAAAGGTCAAGTTGGGGTAGGTATCAACTGGATAAAAGACAAATACGGTAACAAGAAACTATGGGCAGGTGAAAATCCATTTGATTATCTTGCTGTAAAAATTAGCAAAGACGGAAAGATAATTGAGTTATTTGAAAAGAAAGACAGCCTGTGGGTTGTTTATAAAGATTTACTTTCAATCAAGAACTCTTTTTTTAACGAACAACATTTTGGTAAAGATTTTAGGCTTTCTGAATTTTATAAACGGTACAGTTACGATTGGGATAATGGCAAAGTTAATTTTCCAAAATGGATTGAAGAAGCTGCAATAAAGGCAGGACGCTAAACAAAATAAAAGCAACAATGAGCAAATCAATTTTTATAAGTTGTGTATTTGAGGACAGACACAGAATTGACTCAATTAAAAAATGGGTTAGAGATAACCGCCTTGGCGATGTTGCCATAACTCACGAAACAGAAGACAAACGACAACAAGGAAAAGAAGCTGTGAAGCGACATATTAAAAGCAAAATTGAAGACGCTGCGTTTGTAATGGTTTTAGTTGGTCAAGATACACATAATCACGAATGGATAGAAGTAGAAGTTGAACTTTCAAACAGTTTTCACAAGGAAATAATTTGCGTTAGAGTTCCTCATACTACAGGAGCAGTTCCATCTTTGCTGGCAAACAAACGACTAATAAGTTTTGACCCAGAAGCAATTAAAAAGTTAATTTCATGATGAGTTATTCACAAACAAAATGGACTAAATGCGCTGGACTGTATTAACCCAAAAAGATTACTATATGAAAAAAATTACTGTAAAAAAGTTAATAGAATTTAAAAGGAAAAGTGATAAGTCTAAAATCACCTTTGTAAATAACTTAAAAAAAGACAAAAAACCTAAAAATGATTCAGGTGGTGATTACTGGATTACAAGTTTAAGTGCTATTAGTAATTCTTTCAAAACGGAAAATTTAAAATTACTAGATGAAAAGATTGAAGAATTAAGAGATAAGATAAAATTAACAAATAACAAAAATGTAAAAGACCAATTTCAACGTAACATAAATGTTCTTGAAAATTTTAAAGATTTTGATTTAAAAGAAACAAAACCTAAATCAAAATTGAACTACATCAAAAAGCATCTATCTGATATGATAGTTAATATAAATGGCTTACCAATTGAATCAAGACCAAGATTTGTTTACTCATATTCAGGAACTAAAGATGAAGAAATAGGTGGAATTTGGTTTGTTGCTAAACTGAAAGGCTATACAAAAACAGAATTAGGAATGTTTGCAGAAATGATATTCAGATATATAGAAAAGATTCATTCAGGGAAATATTTTGTAAATCCTGAATATTGTATTGCAATAGATGTTACAGATGGAAAGGCAGTAAAATATCAAGAAATTATTGATGAAAAAATATCTAGTGTAATTGAATCAACTATCGATGAATTAAAGAAATTATAAACTAAAGTGAATCTATTAATGGCAATTCTATTCAGTGGGAGTTGTTTGTAAATTAATAGAATTAAAACACTGTAATATTCCCACCTATCCCAAACCTTCCATTTCCTTTTGCTTTCCCATCCGTTACCTCAATAATAACATCTACTTCGTGTGCATTCTCATTTGTACCCCTGAATTTTCCGTCTTTGGTAGTGTGGTAAATGAAAATAAATGAAGTTTTAGGGTTGTCTTTTCTGAGTTTTCGTAAATAATCCATGTCAAAACCAGCACGAGAAATACTATCAATAAAAACAAAATCATAATCCGAAATATTATCCGGTATTTTTTCTGATACATACAGTTTCGGATGATTAGCACCAAGCCTATCCATCTTCTCCTTTAAAGTATATCCGAATTTTTCCTCTATAGCACAATATAACACCTTGCCATGATTTTCGGCAAGATATTTGGCAAAGTCAATGCAGAGGGTGGATTTGCCGGATTTAGGCAAGCCGTAAACCATTGCAGAAAAACCAACGGAAGGATCACCGATTAATTCACAATACTTTCCCTGAAGCCCGATGGTTTTAAAATTCATGTTTGCTAATTCTGAACTACGGATTACTTCGTTATTTTCTGGTTCTTCTTCGATTCCGTATAGTTCGGGGCTTTTTTTTTGATTGAATCCAGCCATCCCCATTAAGCCATTCAATTCACTTTTATTAATTACTGGACTTGTTGTTTTATTTTCTATATAATCATTCAGAGAATTGTACAACTTGTTAAGTCGGTCAGCATAGGGGTCAGCTTTGTTTACTTTATTGTTTTCCACTGCTTTTTTCATTTTTGCCATTAATAATTTTGCTTTTTCCTTCACATCCTTTTTCCCATGCAGGTTAATGTACTGTCGGATATAAGTAACAGAGAGCATGGTTTTCTGGCTGTGTGCAATTTCGTTGTAACGTGCAATAGTTTTATTGTCAATGGTAATTTTAATGCTGTCTCCCATTTTTTCATAACATTTAATAAGCTGGTTCTGGATATTCTCAATTTCCTTTGCATACACAGAAGTTTTACGGATGCGCTTTTCAAGTATAGCTTTTTGTAAAGAGTTCAGGAAACGTAATATTTCATCCTGAGTTTTTTCTTTTCCGTGCATACCAACATACCGTTTGATAAAACCAACCTCCGGTAAAATTTTTTCAACTCCTTCAGGCTCTTGTTCCGGTTCAACCTTTTTGCTTTCCGTTTTTTTTACATTTGGCTCAGGCTTTTTCTTACTTTCATCTTTTGTCTTTTCACTTTTTACTGCTTTCGGTTTTTCTGGTGGATTCTTCTTCAGATACTCATTCAGCTTTTGGATATAAGCATCTACAACCCTTTTTATATTTTCATTTGAGTTGTATGCAGACCAGTTATTTGTTGCAGCCCCTTTAGTGAGTTTATCACCGTTCTTTAACGCTGCTGGTAAATTGTCGAAATCAATATTCCGGGTTTGCTCGATGTAATTAGATGTGGTTATCATAAATTTTTGTTTTGAATTTATAACTTTGAAAAAAAATAATTGATGCATTTAAGGTTTACAAAGGAGAATAATAAACACACCATTAAGTGTGAGACATTGTATTTTACCTCTGTAGTGTTTTTTGTCGGGAATGAAAAACACGCTATTCTTAATCTTACATGGGATAGTAATGAAGATGGGAAAACAGTAAAACAAAAACAGCAGATAGATCTTAATGGATATATAGATTTGTATGCTCCTGTTACAAAAGGAATAATTGTTCTAAGAAAGGACAGTCCTAAAGCATTGCATAAGTTTCCCAACCTTATTGGAGAAATAACCATTAGCTTCCAAAATACTCCTAATAAAACTGATTCTCCTGATTTTGATGTGGCTATTGAATTCTTCACAACATAATTTGTTATAGAGTTAATAAATCAAGTTCAATTTCTAAAGCCAATGCTTCCAGTTCCAATTCACTCATAGATGGAGCCAGTGAAGGTATATCCGGCATTCTTTGTTCAGCTACCTGAACATCTTCCGACTTGAATTCAAGCAGGTAGTTCAGTTTTGCAAATTCAGCAGCTCTGTCAGATGCAGTTCTTCCTTCCACCTGTAAAGCGGATTTCTTTTGCTCAATTTCAACACGAAGACTTTTCCAGCGTTCAGAGTTTACTTCACCTCCATAAAGTTCGGATTTCTTTATTACAGCTTGTTTTTCGAGTTGGTATGTTTCAAGAACTTTGGCAAGGTCGCTGTCAATGGAATATCCTTTTGGTTTTAGTATTGTGCGCTCTGTTTTTCTAACTTTGGAAACATATTCTTTAAAATATTTCAGATACCAAGAACGGTCAAAATAAATACTAAGAGTGCTGTAAGAATTTTCAATTTTCCTTCCGATGGCAAGTACATCCTTATCCTCAAAGGTGGATGAGTTCAGAAATGTTTCCATATCCTCTTTGAGTTCCTTTGCTTTCTTATAAGTCTTGGCTTTTGTATTTTGTTCTGATTCCGGTTCTATTACAGTTTTGTTTTCAAAATATTCAGAATTAATAAGGCTTTCATAAAACTTGCGGATTGCATCGAGAGATTCTCCACGATAACGATTGTATTCTTCTATGTCGGATTTTACTTCTTCAATCATTTCAATGGCACGATTAGCTTTTGCCATTTCACGGTTAAGTTGTTCTTTCTCCTGATCGAAAAACATTCTCACCAAACGGTCAACATCTGTAATTAAGGCAAGTTTTATTTCTTCAGGGTCGAGACTTTCAAGGTCAAGGACATTTCCTCTGTCTCCTTTAAACCAAATGTCATTTATCCGGCTTGTTTTTTCTTCGAGCTTCTGAAAAACAAAAACGTCCATTGAATCCTGAACCAATGGCATAACAATTCGTACATAGGCATAGCGGTTTCCCTGTCTCCATATTCTTCCTTCAAGCTGGCGAATGTCTGTTGGATTCCATTCGGGATAACAGTCATAAATTACAGTTCCTTGTTTTTGCAGGTCAATTCCTTCACGGATAGTAGCAGTTCCAATTATCACTTTAACCACACCTTCAAGAAAGGCTTCTTTTATGGTTTCTTTCCGGTTGTCGTTAATTTCAGAACTTATAATTTCTACTTCATCAACTTTTGTTTTATCGAACATAACCCCTTTCTGAAAACCAACTTCATTTTCGAGGTACTGTTTTATCATGTGAAAGAACTGTTTCCCACGATTCATATAAATGACCTGACCCGAAACAGATTCTCCACGTTGTTCGTGCCAATCTTTTACAGACTGAATGCAATCCATTACATATTTGATTTTTGGACTTTCATTTACAAATTCATTGTAGTCTTCCGGTGAACCATTTAGCAAAAAAGGGGAGAGTGCATTGTCTAAAGAATAAGCCAGTGCCCGAAACAAATTGCCCATATCCAGCTTTCCTTTAGTTGAGCTTTTTGCCAAAGCAACAATACTGTTTTGATTCTCCCTTTGTTTTGCAGTCATGTTGATGTAAGTAAGAACCTGCTTTTCGTGTTCCAATCGTTCACGTTTTCCGGCAACAGCATCATACAACATCGGAAGATTAATTTTCTTTGGTCTTTTTACTCCGGCTTCTTCTCCGGTACGGTAAAGAATGTGGTTGTAAATGAGTTTTTGTAATATCCTGCGGTTGGTAAAGGATTTAATAACTTCCTTTTCTACGATTTCTTCTTTGTAGTTTGCAGTCCACTCTACGGTAGGCAATACAAACAAATCAAAGAATGTATCAATGTTGTAGATACCGCTTTTGTTTAGGCTCTCATAAGCGACCAATGAAAGCATGGAATAAATTTCAAGGGGAGAGTTGGTAAATGGCGTTGCCGTTAAAAGCATCGTATTGCGTCCAAATTTCCGCTGAATATAGTTTAAGATGAGGAAAGCCTTCTGTCCGGTCTCGGATGTTGCAGATTGAATATTATAGCGTTTATTTCCGTCTTCGTCTGCTTTCACTGAACTGAACACATTTTTTGCACGGTGAGCTTCATCAATCACAACATAATCGAATCCCAATATATCCACATCAGCAACAGTATCTTTTAAACCAACACCAATCATTTCACGGAATTTCTGGTATTCAATTTCTTTGTCCCTTGCTGATTTCTCTTTGCTTTGTCCCAGAATGTTTACCAGTTCAACAAAAAGTTCATCGGAAACTGAATCTCCAAAACCCAGCTTTTTAAATCCTTCGTATGTAACGATGGTAATGGATTTTTCCGGTACAACTTTATTTAGGTTGATTCTTTTTACAACATCAGTTCCCAGATTATACCAATCGTTTAGGGTGATTCCGGTATGAGACAAAATACCAGAAATAAACTCACCGGACTTTTTATCTTCAAAACCGAATATTTCATTAATCCACTTTTTATAAGTTGGTTTTGGGACAACAATAAGTGGTCTTTTACATTTACCCGAATAAATAAAATTTGCAAGAGAAGCTATGGCACAGGCTGTTTTCCCGACACCAACATCAAGTGTATACTTATTTCGTAAAGTTATTTAATATTTCCTCTATCCTTTATTAACTCACCATTACAGCGTATTACATAATTTCACACAAAACAAATATTTGCTTTTTAAAGTAAAGTTTTGTTACTTTGCGTTACCTGAATGTTACTCACGAGTGACAAATAGTTAAAAGTGACAAAAAGATGATTACAATACGCTATAAGCCCTTACACAACGGAGAATACAGCATTTATTTAGATATTTATTCAGCCGGAAAACGTGAACGGAAATTTACAGGTCTTCGTTCATCGAAAGATTACACAAAAACAAAATTTGTCTCTAAAGAAGATTTTGATGCAATAGAAAAAGCCAAAAAGATAGTTAATGAACTTTCAAGTGAAATCACAAAAAATAAAAAAGATACCGTGATTTCTCTAATAGAATTTATTCAAACTACAGAAAAAAACCAATCTTCATATAAAAAACTAGTAATGCACCTGCAATTGTTTAGTGGTAAAAAAGATTTATCCTTCGATATTATTTCTAAACAGTGGATCAATAGTTTTCAATCATACCTTAATAAACAATTGGCAGAATCTTACTCTAACGACTTACTTTTATCATTTAGAAAATTGTTAAATGATGCTGTTAAGTCGGGCTATATTAAGACTAACCCTTTATCAGAATACAAAAAAATCAATTCTTCTTTTGATCGTCATTTTCTAAAAGATAATGAAATAGAGGCTTTGGAATCTACTTCAACTACTTTTAATCCACTTATCAGATTAGCTTTTTTCTTTTCCTTACATTCCGGTTTAACATGGGAACAAGTAATTACATTAACATGGGAACAAATCAAAGTAGATAAGAAAAAGAAAAAAGAAGTCTGGACTATCACAATTAATGGATATTTAAACCATGCGATTTACACTAATGAACTTTCTGAGTTTGCTATTTCACTTTTAAAAGAAGTTGCTTCAATAAAAGTTTCTCCAGAGAATGTAAACAACAAATTTCAAACAGATAAAAACGGTTCTGTAAACGTTTGCACACTCTCAGGAAACGTTTTTAAACATTTACCAAACAAGCCAAACGTTAATATAAAACTTCGTTTATGGGGAGCAATGGCAGGAATTGAGAAAAACGTTTGTTTTAGCATGGCACGCAATACTTATGCTATGAATCAAGTTAAGAATGGTGTCAAAAAACAACAATTAAAACGTTTATTAAACGTTTCCAGAACTTATTATATAAGAGTTTACGAAAGAATGAGTAAAGAAATAGCTTATGATAAACCTACGATATAAAAAACTCTCTACAGGGAAATTCAGCATCTACCTTGATTATACAATTCGGGGTAAAGAAGGTAAATCCCAACGTGAATATGAGTTTCTGAAAATTCATGTATCAAAAGACTACAGCCATTCAAAAAGAATAACATCAGATGATAAGCCATTGATGGAGCTTGCTCAAAGTATCCGTTCTAAAAGGGAACTTGAAATGTACGGTACTGTAAAAGGATTAAATGCAAGTTCTAAAAGAGTAAATGTATCCCTACTGGCATTTGTTAAGAAAGAATATTTACGAACCAATAGAAGAAGTTACCTTGCGTTTAGCAAGCATATAGAACAGTTTTCCAAAGGTAAGGATATCCTTTTTTCAGATGTAAACACAGTATTTATTGAAGATTTTGCACAATATCTTAAAAAATTAACTTCTCATAACACAACAATACTTTATCTTGAAAACCTAAAAACTATACTTAACAGAGCAATACGTCAAGAAATAATTGTAGCAAATCCATTTATCAGGTACAAGATTTCTGTAAAACAGGATATTGATCGTACTTTTCTTGAACTACATGAAGTAAAAAAACTAAACGAAACACCTTGTAACTGCGAACCGCAAGTCAGACAAGCATTTTTATTTTCTTGTTTTACAGGATTACGTTTATCTGATATAACAACGTTGAAAAAGGAACACATACAAATAGATAAAGACAAAGACGGTAACTCTTTCCATGTTTTAGTTATCAGACCAATCAAAACTACCAGAACATCGGGTCAACTTCTGAAAGCTCCACTATCAGAACAAGCAGTTAAAATTCTTGCAGAGGTAAAAAGTAGTTCTAAAAGCGAACTATTATTTGATGCTTTACCACAAAAGCAAGTGATAAATAACTGGCTAAAGAAATGGATTAAATCAGCAAATATTTCAAAAAACCTTCATTTTCATTCAGCACGTCATACCTTCGCTACACTTTGTTTAACATCAGGTATTGATATTTATACTGTAAGCAAACTTTTAGGTCATACACGTATTGATGCTACACAGATTTATGCAAAAATCATTGATGAAAAGAAACAAAAGGAAGTAAAGAAGTTTCCGGCATTCATTGAAAGAAAAAAGGAAGTAAAAACAACAAAGAGCAAAATTAAAAAGAGAAAGAAAAAAGTTATTAAGTAATGAAGTTAACAGGTTATAAAGTTACTAAGTTATTAAGTAATTAATAACAAATAACTTAATGACTCAATAACCAAACAACAAACAATGAACAATAAAACATAATGCTATGATACAAGTTCGATATAAATCACTCAAATCAGGTAAATACAGTCTTTACTTAGATATTTTCTCAACAGACGATCAAGGAAATAAGAAACGTCAATATGAGTTTTTGAAGCTTTATACTCAAAAGGATTACAGTAAACTTAAAAATATCATTGCTGACGATAGAAATATTGTTGATCTGGCAGAAGACATTCGCAAAAAACGAGAAATGGAGTTGACCGGAGAAATCAAAGGATTACGAACTAAACAAAGAACTACACATCAGTCAGCCTACGAATATTTACGTGCTTATCAGAGAAAGACTGGAGATTTTCATATAAAAACACTCATTTATCATCTGAATAATTTCTCAGAAGGTCAGGATGTGAAATTTATGGATATTACAACTGAGTGGATTAGTAATTTACAGGATTACCTGACAAAAAGAGTATCTCATAACACAATGAAAGGTTATCTTAAAATATTTAGGGCAAGAATTAAAGATGCTTATCGGAATGATATTATTAATATTAATCCTTTTGATAAATTTGATATGCCTCACGAGTTGGAAACAAGAAGAACTACTCTGGATGTAGAGGAAGTACAAAAGCTAATAGCAACCCCTTTTCCTTCACATCCTCATGTACGTTTGGTGTTTTTATTTTCCTGCTTTACAGGACTTAGAGTATCCGACTGTGAAGCTCTACTTTGGAAGGATATTTCCGTAGAGAGAGACAAATCAAAAAAAAGGATACATTTATTAAATATACGTCCCATAAAAACACAAAGCACTTCCGGTAAAATATTAAAAGTACCTCTTACCGAATCAGCCATTGCTATTTTAGATGAAGTGAAGCAGGAAAAGAACAATTCCGAAAAAGTGTTTTGTAATTTTCCTACTCAGAGAAATGCCCGGAATCTACTTAAGCTTTGGGCTGCAAAAGCAAAAATTAAGAAAAATGTACATTTCCATGTTGCTCGTCATTCTTTCGCAACAATAAGCCTTACTTATGGTATGGACGTTTATACTGTGAGCAAACTTTTGGGACACGTTAATCTTCGCCATACGGAAATTTATGCTAAAATTGTAGATGAAAAGAAAAGGCATGAAATCCAAAAATTACCTACATTGTAATCAAAAAAAATATAAATATGTCAACTAATCTCGATACCTATTTTAGCGAAACTACTGAACGCTATTTTAACCGTTTGGTTAATATTTACAAAAACCGCATGGCAAAAGCCAATGATAAGGATTATACCCATAATGAATTTGCAAATTATTGTGTAGCGGTTCTGGAAATTCGTTATAAAGCCAGTGAGAGGGAGGTAATTGTTAATGTTCTGGAACATGAATATAAAATCGGCAAAGAGTTTTCGCTTGTTATAAAAATTTTACGTAAAGAAATACATCAACAGATTCTCAATGATACTATAGACTTTATTGAAATAATACCGGGCAAAGAAACTCCGACATTTGATGAAACAATTCCTAAGAAAAAACCGGAAAATTATTTCATAGATCAATATTCAGATTTGGAGTTAGTACGAATATTTTCAGAATATAAAGCCTATGAAAAATTTAACGAGTTTTTGAATTCAGAAATACTAAATAAAGAAATTGAAAAAAGATTAAGAAGAGCAAAATTACTCCACCCTGAAAAAGAGACCGAAGAAAAAATAAAGGATTTTACAACAGCACGACAGGTTTTAGCTGTTCATTATCTTTTAAAATATGAAAATGTAAAAAATGTAGATAAAACAGAAATTGCCCGGTTTATTCAGTTTCTCACAGGAAAAAACTTCGACAATATCTATAAAAAATTACAAAATCCCTTTAAGGTTAATGATAAATCAGTAAAAGATGACCTTCGCTTTATAAGATTATATTTTGAAAAGATGGGAATGGAGGAAGTGGTGAAGATGATTAATAATGAAATTGCTGTATAAAATTAATTTTCTGATTATTTAAAATCAGAAAAAGTTTCTTTTTGCAAAAATAATCGTATTGATAATCAATATGATTAAACATTTAGGGTGCACCCATAGGGTCACCCTAACTTTGTTTTTGATAGCAATTTTGGGTAAAGTTTATAATTCTTTATCAAATGGAAAATCTTGTATTCACTCAGCTATCAGTCCAGGAAGTACGCAACATGCTTCGGGAAGAAGTGCGACAGGCACTCAGGGAATTTGGTCATAACCCGACCAAAGACAACACAGAAAATGATTTGTTAAACATTCAGGAAGTAGCAAAGAAACTTAATCTGGCTGTTCCCAGTATTTACGGTCTGGTTCACCGAAGACAAATACCTTATATCAAAAGGGGTAAAAAACTCATTTTTGAGAAATCTCAGGTAGAAGAATGGCTTAAAAACGGAAGGCAGAAAACTATCTATGATTCCGAAAAACAAGCCGAAGATTATATATACAAAAAAGATCATCTGGAAGGCTAATTCTATTTACCAATTATTAATCAAGTTAAAATTCAAAAAAAATGAAAACGAGAACCTTTGAAGTTCCGGCAGAGCAAATGCCTGAATTTGCCGAGATCATCGGTAATCATGAACTGGATAATGATATTCAGGGAATCAATGATGACAATGAGATTATTGTCGATGTCTATTACGAAACGGGAGAACGTCTGGCTGTATTTGAACTCACAGAACTACTCGATCCAGACGATGAAGAAGACGATGATTAACCTCTAAAGAATTCATTTGAGGGCAAAGGCTATGCTTTTGCCCTTTTTTAAGACCTTAAAACTAAAATTATGAACGCAACTACCGGAATCCGCCTTGAAGTGCCACAGAGCTTATATGAAAGCTTACAGACCGAACAGGAAAAACGCAGAATAAAAACAGGTAAAAAACCTGCTTTGGCTGCTATAATTATGGATTTCTGCTCTGAAAAGCTGGAAGAAAACGAAAATGCACATTCTTTTGTACACAGTGTACATGAAAGCATTCACAGTTCTGAAATCTCAAATTCAGGGATAAATAAAACAGGTTCTGATAATGAGAAGAAGCTCAGACAATGGGAAGAACAACTTGCAATAAAGAATAAATCCTTACAGGAACAGGAAAGAAAACTAAAGGAACAGGAAAAAGAAATTTTCAAAGAAAAAATTGAAGTCCTTGACCTTAAAAGTAAAGTACTGGATGAAAGAGAAAAAATTCAACAGAAAGCTCAGGAAGGAATGGAGAAGGTTATTGAACATAAACTCCTTCAAAGCGAATTAAAATTCAAAGACGAAAGAATTCAGCGATTAGAGAATGAACTTAGCTTAGCAAAGAGCAAACCACAAAGAACCCATTAAAATCGTAAGGAAATCGAACCAAAAACATTTTGAGGGCAGTTTTAGAGTTATATACAGACCGCCATTGTCGAAAATCGCAAAATATTACTATTCTATATTAACAAATAAAGTAAGGTAGATTGCTTTCAAATTAATCCCTTGCTCTTTATTACGAAGCAAGGATTAATCACTCAAATATCAAGTCTGATTACATTCTAGTCGAATTTCTGTAAAATTTTAATGATTTTTTTTGTACACTTTTTATTTTCCAATTTGAAAAACGGAGAAAATGGTCGTTTTCTGGTCGAAAAAAGATAAAATTCATGTGCGAAATAAATTTTTTAATGTGCACTTTGGTTTTTTCGGGCGTTTTTTGGCGTTTTTTAGATATTAACCGAATAGAATAATGATTTTCTCATTTTTTTCCGTCAATTCATGATGTTTTTTATTCGCCAGAGTCAAAAACTTGAAGAATATTAAGAATTTTAAGTAAAAATCTACGATTTTTTTTTATTTTTAAAGTCTTTTCTTATTTTATCAAGTTTATCACGCAGATCAAAAATATCATTTCTCTCTAAAGTTTCCATTATAATTTTTTGGAGAAAATAATCCTCTGCAAAATCTTTGTCAGTTTTTAGTTGAAATTCAAAATTAATTAAATCGTCTCCTTTCAATTCACTATCATAGTATTTTTCAAATAAAATAGTACGTTCATGCGATTTGTTTTTCATAATAAATTATCCAAACTTCATCATCTTTGTTTTTGCAAAATTCGATTAATTCAAAGATGGATATTTTATTTCACTATAAGATATTCTCGGATCTATAACACTTTGTAAAGCATTAAACGCTGCAATAAATCTTTTGTTTTCATCTTCTCCTTCATCTAATACCGAAACATAATCTAATTCTTTATTCATTTCTTGTCTTACTGCTTTTACTTCATCAATAGTATCACGTGGTTCTACCAATTGAACGTCGGAATGAAGAATTTCGAGGAGAGCATAGTCACTTCCATTATTCAGACTTTCCCAAATATATTCTTTGGGAAGTTGTTTCAGAGTAATACTATCCAGCTCTATTTCAAGTTGCAGTTCATCTAAATCATATATTTCAATTATCCGACCTTGCCATCCGAAAATTTTATATTTTTCAAATTCAGAATCTAATACGCCTATCTTTACTTTAACGCTATCTCCGATTTTCATATTTTCATTTATTTAAAAATATTATCCGTACACACTTGTACTAATACTAAACAATGGCAAATACATTGCTACAAGAATAATTCCTACAAGAATACCAACAAAAATAATTAAAATCGGTTCAAGTAGACTACTCAGCATACTTATTTTATGTTCCAGTTCTTCCGAGTAGTGTTTATTGAGTTTATCGAAAATTTTATCGAGTTGATTGACTTCTTCACCCACACGAACCAATGAAATAACACGTTTCTCGAAAATCGGAAACTTATTCATGCTCTCATATAACAAAGAACCTTTTAAAATATCCTGCTGAATTTTTTCCAATGCTTTTTCAAAAGGATAAAATCCAATCATATTTTGTACAAGCTCGATGGATTTTAACATTGGTGTATGCGAACCCATTAACATGGACATCGATTGACAAAAACGGGATATGTAAATTTTCTTGGCAATCGGGCCAAAGATGGGTAATCGCAAAATGATTTTACTTTTTAGTTTTCTGTACCAGTCTTTCTTTCGTTGTAAATAAATCAATAGTGCAATTCCTAAAGCAATAATAAAAAACCAACCTATATTTTTTGAAAATACATTTGAAACATCAATTATAAATTGTGTTAATGCTGGTAATTTTCCATTAAAGCGTTTAAATACATCAACAAACATAGGAACTATAAAATTCATCATAAATATTACAGCTATTACAGCAGTAACAAGAACCATAATAGGATAAGTAAAAGAATTTACTAATTGTCTTTTTTGTTTTACTTTTTTATTAAGAAATTCAGCCAAATCCTCAAGTACTTCATTTATTCTACCACTCTCTTCTCCTATTTTTAAACTGAAATGTTCATATACGGTAAATTTCCCGGAATCCATGATTGCTTCGGATAAACTTTTTCCATTAATTACCTGTTTATAGATTGATTCGAAAAGGGCTTTGTCGTTTTTTTTCTTTTGTTCTTCGATAACTAATTCAAGTGCAGTTTTAACATCAATCCCGGAAGAAAGTAACGTACTAAGTTCGGAAAAGAAATTTTCCTTTTTCTTATCATTTAGCTTGTTTCCGAAAAGAGAAATATCACGAGAAAAGAAATCAGCTATTTCGCTTTTCTTTTTCTCTTTGCGAACCTCTTTTTCATTGTTAGGTTTTATTTTCTTTATATCAATGCTCATTGTTAATTGGGTCTATATAAAATAACAAATCCCTGGAATATTCTTTTGTTATATGTAACGGAAAAATAGATTCTACTTGCTTAATGTTTACCAACAGATCATTAACGTATTTATTCTCATTATCTAAATAATTTACTTCTACTTCCTGAATCGGATTATAAAAAGTATCGGTAACATCATCTATTTTTCTTAAGATAAATTTACCTTCAAAACTATAATTGATGGTTTTTCCGGCTTCAAAAACCATTGTTAAATCAGAATTATCACCATGTACTTCATACGACTTCTCCATATCTGCACGCATTGTTGAGACCAACAGGAGCAACTCACTATCTATTTTACCCTTTTCTTTAAAATCCTGATAATATTGATTTAAATTCATGTAAACAGTAAGAGCAACGCCAATAACAATAGAACTGACAATCATTGCCACCATCAGTTCTACCATCGAAAATGCTCTTAATCTCTTCATTTAATTTGTGACTTGATTTGTTATTTCTGTGATTTGAACTCTTATAATTTCCTCACGTTCTATGATCGGCTTATTTTCTATGGTGAAAGCGGATATTTTCAAAATTTTAAGGGATTTTGTATTCGGATATTCTTCTGTTGTTTTTTTAATTATCATTCCGGGAAAATTAAATTCTTCATCAAGATAATTATATTCTTTTTTGGCTTCGTTTAAAATATTAGTGGTATAAATAATTGCTTCGAGTTTTTTACGATTTTTTCCCATTCCCGATAAATTCACAAACGCAAGTGTAGCAAGGCTAGACATGACTAAAATGATAATCATTGAGACAAGTACTTCGATCAAAGTAAACGAGGGTAGTTTTTTTATTGAAGCCATCGTATAATTTCTTTTTTCTTGCTTGATTCAAGTAAACTTATTCCAGTAAAATACTTTGATAATCCTTCGAAATTTACGGTAGCATTCAATAAATGATTTTCGTAAACTGATGAAGGTGTAGAAAGAATAAATCGTTTGCAATATAAGCTACCATTAACACATCCTTTATGATCTACTAAAGAATTACAATATACCTGTCCATTAATTACTACATCTTTCTCGATTTTTAAAATTGAACTGTTTTTCTGTTCTTCCTTTTCTTTGTACAATACAAGTGCACCAGAAAGTTCGGACTTTTCGCCAATACTAATAAATGATCTTGTTTTTGTATCCTTTTTATTCAGTAACGCTATTACAGTTGGATACTTCAAACGGCAATCTTCACCTACTTTTGCAGAATCTGAAACAAATGCCTGTAAAGTTCCTTGAAAATTATTTTCAATTATAACATAAGGTGCATAAATTACAGCATCACGAATTTGTACAGACTCTTTTATCTCAATCCCTTTAGTTGATTTGATAACAACGTTCCCTGAGATTATCTTATTTTCTAAAATAATTACTTGTTCAGAATAAATATAAAGTGTCTTTTTATTGAAATCATTAGAAATAGTGTCTTTTTCCTGTAACGCTTCAAACCAAATTAAACTATCCTGAACACTCGGTTTTCCTTCAAGCATGGCAACATTATAATCAACCATGCTTTTATTAAGCTCTGGCAAGTTCTTTTCACTTTGTTTTATTACACCTTCAACGAAGTTGGTTCCTGAAAAACTACTTCCTTCTATATACGCTCTTTTTATTCCCTTTTTTGGCAACCAGCATGTTCCTTTTAATAAAGTTTTACCACAAACATTCAGATAATCGCCCTGATCGCATAAGTATAAAGCCACTTTATCACCACTGAAAATATCATCACCAATCAGAGCTTTTTTTGAATAAGTAAATCTGTTCCAATTTCCACTACAAACTATAATCTGATAAAATCCCCATATTTTCTTTTGTAATGTTATTTCTCTTTCTTCATTGTCGAATAACTTTATTTTGTTTTGGTTTAAAGTTTCCGGCATTTCGAGGACAATATTCATAGCGGAATTCACATCACTAACAAGCCTTTCTTTAATAAATTCATCATCAAGATAACGGCTTTGATAAAATGTCCAAAGAATAAAGAAACCGGATAATAATGCGATAATAATTGAAATAAAAACTGCGTAAAGTAATGCAGCGGCTTTTACCATGTTTTCGTTAAAAAATTAATGTTCTAAGTTTGTGTTAGAAGTTTTGTTATTTTCAGTTTCGATTGCATTATTTTTATCTTTCTTTTTCCAGAAAGGTTTTTTAACGGGTTTATCACTTTTAGTATTCTCTTCTACTTTTGAATTATTTTTATCTTTTTGAGGATTTTCTTTCTTTACCTTTTTTTCTTTAGAGACTTTCTCATCCACAACTTTTACCGTTGTATCTTTTAGCTCTTTAATAATTTCTTTATCCTTTTGATACATCTTTGTAATTGTTGTATCGGGAGAAACTATAGTACATTTGCCTTGTCTTAAACCTTTTCTGTAATTTGTTGTGGTAATAATTTTTCCTGTTTCGTTTATTGCAATTACCTTACCATTCCGATAACCATTTTTCATATTTTCAATTAGTCTTATTCCACCTTTTGCGTTCCATGTTTTCCATTCTCCTTTTTTAAGACCTTTTTTAAAAATTCCTTGAGTTATTAAGTTTCTATCTTTATCAAAAACAAAATATTTTCCATCTAAAAGTTTTCCGTAATATCCTCCGGCATTTCTTTCGATTTTGTCAGAATTATACCAATAGTAAACGAAACTATTTTTCGGTTTAAGATTTGTTTTTTTTAGCAGTATGATAGCTTTTACAGTAGAATCGCTATTATTTACTATAATTTCTGTTCGCTTCATTTTGGCTGGGTTTTGTGCAAAACCAACTAAATTAATAAGCAGTAATATAAAGATTAGTGATAATTTCATATTGTTATTTAATCTTGATAATTGTTTTAAAATCCTCTGAATATTTAACTGTTACAGAATCATTGTATAATTTTATTATTTCCACTTCGGAAACAATATTTCCCTGATGAATAATAAAATCCTTTCCATTAATTTTCAAAATACTGGTCTGGTTTTTTGATTTTTGATTGACTATAATCCCAAGATATATTAGTTTAGGCCAGCTAATAGCTTTTTTTTCAATTTTGGGAATTTCTTTTTGCTTTTCTGTTTTTATAATTCTCTGACTACTCTGATTTGTATTTTGAACATTTGTTACAACTGACTTTCCCAGAAACGGATCACGATAACTGGCAACCAATTGAAAAGTATCTGTTATTGTATTCTGTTCGTTTTTTTGTTTTGGAGTATTTTGAGTTAATATTTCATCTTCATCGGTATTAACATATGTCAAAAACTTATATGCAATAGTGCCCCAAATAAGCACTACTAAAAAAATCAATATATATCTTACTGATTTATTTTTCATAAATAAATTTCTTCCAGGAACTCATAGTGCCAATATTCCCTGCTGCATCAATTGGTTTTATTCGCCAAAAATAAGTATCGGCAGTTTGCATAGTATATGTATAAGTTGTGTCAGTTACTAGAACTTTAAAAACACTTCCAGAAGCCGAAAATACAGAATCTGTAGAGAGAAATAGACTATCTTTCAGTGTTGAACCACTATTAGCTCCACGTGTCCATCTGAATGTAAGCAGAGAAGTTGTTAAAATACTATCGTTAATTGTAGCATTTGTTGCAGGATAAGTTAAAGTCGGTGTATTTGGTTGCGTAATATCTACAATTAGTGCTCTCGTTGAAAAAAGAGAAGTAGATGTTCCGTTTTGTGCCTGAACTCCCCAAACATAAGATCCTTCAGCTAAAGTAATATTAATATAATCTCCCGAAACTATCTGTGGATTAAATGCGAGAGAGCCATTCCAATCTGGTGTACGAATTTCAAAACGATAATCAGTTGCATTATATAGTTCATACCACTTGAATTGTAAAGTTGTTTGATTTGTTGCTAAACTATTTGTAGGTGAAATAAGAACCATTTGCTGACCAGATAAATTAGCTGTACTATCTATTTTTATAGAGTAAGTTGTATAAACCGTTTCACTATTTCCATTTATTGCTTTAACCCTCCACTGAAAAGTTCCAGGATAAAGAGTAAATGTGAATTTATTAGTTTTAACATTTGTATCTGCAACCATATGATTAATTGCTAAAAATGAAGAGTCAACAATTTGCAGATTATAGCTGGTTGCTCCTAAAACTTCCTCCCACATAAATGTTTGTGAAAGAGTTGTTGTTTGAAGATTATTAGTAGGAGAAATAATGGTAATTGTTTTACCAGTCAAGTCTTCTTCTATAATATCTTTACAGCTAGTAATAAATATTACAGGAAGAATTATCCATAATAAATTGAGCCATGTCTTATTCATTTCTTGCTTTTTTAAAGTTTTGAAAATAGAGTGTTGCAAAAAGTTTTGTAGCACCGGTTTTATAATCCTTTTGAGAAGCGAACCGCAGTGATACAATTTTTCCAAGACGAAATTTTTGTTCAAGGTTATAAACCAAGGTCAAAATCTTAACAAATGATCCTTCAACTACAACCTGATTTGTTTCCACTTCAAAATCCTGATTACTAAAATATATTGTTTGAGGAAATTCAGTTAATACTACATTATTTTGCTGACAATAACTACTAACTTTTTCTAGTAATACTTTCTGAAAATCGGTACTTGTATCAGGACTCATTCCTACAGATCTCTCAATGGTTGCAAGTTGTTGTTCTACATTTGAGATTTCGGCTGGTGCTGTTTGAATATTTTCTAATTGACTTTTATAGTCCTGACATTCTGAATATGAGCTAATTGTTTTTCTGAATGAAAGGTAATATGAAAGAAAAAGCATTACAACTACTCCAATTGCAAGTAGTTTTACTTTTTTATTATATGTTTTTCTTTCAGCCATTAATTAAAAATTAATTCTATTTTAAATTCACCTTTTACAACAGCATTTTCCTGTGAATAATTCAAAATGTTAATTTGTTTGACCCATTTTTGATGCTGTAGTTTTTTTATCCAATCGTTTAAAATATTTGAATTAGATGTTATTCCTGAAATAAGTATAGTATTACGATTAAATTCAGGAGCCTGATTTTCTTTTAATTTCTTATTTAATGGATTTATATCCATTATTGTCAATGTAATTGTTTCTGGTAATGACAAAGCTATCTGATCTGCAAAATATGATTGACGACTGCTTTCAGATAAATTATAATCTTTAAAAAATTCTTTTTTAAGTTTCAGTTCTGCTTTTAGGGTATCTAATCGCTTGATTAAATCTGTATTTAAACTCACTTTGTAAGATAAATCATTTGATTGATTCCGGTAGTTATCAAAAAGAAGAAAACTCACTAATAACAATATGAATATTAAAACCAGAGCAGACCAACCTCCAATAACAAATATTCGTTTATTCCAATATTCATCCGCTTGTTTTTGAATATTATCAGGCAATATCGTTTCATCAAACAAATCTAACAAATAACAAAACCCAGCAGTAAATGGCAATAATATACTGCCTTCAATGTTTTCAGTACCTACTTTAATAATTGATCCTGCTGTTTGGTTTGATGTACGGTTAATTTCAACAATTAGATTATCCTTTATCTGAAGCTGATTTGAAGGTATTTCAATTATGCTTTCATTGGCTTCAACATAATTTAATAAATGATTAATTAGAAATGGCCCAAGAGAAACATTTACTACTATTCTTCCTGCATCATTAAAAAGATTGTAAATTTCGTTTAATTGCTGAATTCTGATAAGCGAAATAAAAATAAAATCACCTTCTGTTTTGTGTTTTTCAAAATAAAATTCTGAGGAGTTTGAATTAGGGAATACCTGATTTAACAAGCTTTCATTAGAACTGTCTTTCTCCTCCATCACTTTTCTGATAATAACACCCTTGCCATCAATAACCAGTTGAACCGGAAGTGAAGATGGAAGAACTTTCATCAGTTCTTCAACGGTTGTAATTCCGTAATGTCTTTTAGTGATTTCTACTTTATTCTTTTTCTTTTGAAGTATAACAACAGAAAAGCTAAAGCTACCATCAGCTTTAATAATAACTGATACTCCGGCTACAGAATTGCCTTTTAATAGCTCTATTTTTTTTAGCTTTTGAAGCATTAATAAATCACTGTAGGTTTAATAAAAATATTGAGTTTACTTACTTTTTTCTCTTTGGTTCGGCTACTAAAAACCCATTTAATAATTGGTATTCTTGAGAGTAATGGAACACCTGTTCCAGATTCACTACTTCCATTTTCTTCAAGTCCACCCAACAAAACCATTTCTTCATTCTTAATTCGAATTAATGATTCAAAATTTCTGGTAACAGAACCAGGAGGTGCACTTGGGGAAATTCTTGCGGTAAAATCAGATTGTTTTACTTTAATTTCAAGTGTTACCTGATTATCGCCAGAGACAATTGGTTTTATTGTTATAGATAAATCAGCATTGATTGATTTATAAGTTCGTGTAGTAATATTTTGAGGATTTTGTGTACCTACTACATTATTTTGTTCTTCCATGTAATATTCCGTTTTACCAATACTTAATGTTGCTTCGTGACCATTAAGTGTAGACATTTTTGGTGTTGATCTTAAATGCAAAACTCCATTATCTTCAAGAGCCTTAATACTTAAATAAAAATTAGGAGTAACATGACCAAGATTAAACCAGCCAAATCCGTTAAATGAATTTATAAGATTATTAATTGTACTTGTACTGAAAGTCATGTCTATTCCCGGAAAAATACTTCCTGCGGTTTTCACTTGGGAATTATCACCTATTCCTGTTGAAATTCCTGTTGAAGTAATATGTTTCTTTGTAACATCAACAATCATTACTTCGATTAAAACAACAGGTACAACTTTATCTATGCTTCTGATAAAATCTTTAACAAGTTGCACTTTTGAGCTAATACCCGTTAGCAAAAGACTATTTAACTCAGGAAATTCTTTTATTTCAACATCTTTTTTTACATCAGCAGGAATTACCTCCATGATTTTTTCAACTGTTCTGAATTGCAACTGAACTACTTCAGATTCTTTTAAAACCATTACTTTTTGTTCACCCAACACATAAATATTATCATTCTTTCGATAAGTAAATTCGGTTCCATTTAAAACATTATCCAGAAATTCATCATAAGTCAAACCAGTAATTGTCATATCAACCGTTCCATCAATTTGGGAGACCACTGAATAATTTACATGTAATTTATCAGAAACATCTTTAATTAAATCAATTATTGGTGCATTAACAACGGATACATTAATACTATCCATAGAGTATATTTGTGCAGATATACTGGCATCTGTTGATTTTTTATTTTTCTTATTATCTCCTGTTGCTTTATTATCTAGTTTCTGGATTTCTTTTTTATCCAGAATATAAAAACCATCAGAGTTTTTTGTAAGACTTAAATCATTAGAGAATGCTAACATTTCAATTACCTGATCGAAAGGTTTATCCTGAACAAAACCATTAATTAATATTCCATTAAGTGAAGATGCAAGAATAATATTTTTACCAGACTGACGTGTTATCTCTTTTGTAACACTCACCAAAGTATCTTTTGTTAAATCAACAGAAAGCTGGTCATTTGCAGCAGTATATTTAATGTTAAGTTTTCTGGGGATAAATTTCACCTCTTCTATAGGAGCCTGATATTTTGCTACAGTAATAATTGTTCCAATTACATTTATTTCCAGATCAAATTCTTTAGCCATAAACATTAGCATGTCAAATACTCTAACATTAGAAAAATTATTTACTATGTTTATATTTAAATTAGGGTCAACTGAAATATTTATTTTTGCATTATTGGCAACTGCACGTAAAAACTCCTGAATTGATACACCACTCATTGAAATATCAACTGATTCGTCAATAGCAGGCATAGTTACAGAAAGTGCAGTCAGTTTTTTTTCAATAACTGTAAAACGGTCGGTTTGTGACCAAGCAGAGTTTACTATTCCCGAAAGAAAAATAAACCAGACTATTTTAAATATAATTCCTTTGATTTTTATCATTCTAATTTTTCATTATATCGTTGTCATAAGGATTGGATAGACTTCTTCGGCTGTTGTTAAGCCCTGTTCAAGAAGATTAAAAGCACTATCAGATAAACGAAGTATTCCCTTTTCTTTTAGTAAAGAACCTACATTCATGTCTCCGGCTTTTATCCGTTCCGATAAATTGTAATCCATAGTAATTACCTCATAAACTGCTCTACGTCCACGATAACCTGTATAATAGCATTTTTCACATCCTGTTGCAGTATATAAAGTTTCAAGTTTGCGTGGCAAAACAAAACTCTTTGGTAACAAAGAACTGTCATAAGGTACTTGTGTTTTGCAGTGTGGACATAAAACTCTAACAAGGCGTTGAGCAACAGAAAGACTCAAAGTATTAGCCAAAAGGAATGAAGGAACTTCCATATCTATAAGCCTTGAAATAGTTCCCCATGCAGAGTTTGTGTGAATTGTTGACAAAACAAGATGCCCCGTTAAAGCTGCACGTATTGCCATTTGTGCTGTTTCATTATCACGTATTTCACCTAACATTATAATATCCGGGTCTTGACGCAAAAATGTTCTTAATGCACTTGCAAAAGTCAAACCTATGCTTTCTTTTAATTGTACCTGATTAACTCCATCAAGTGTATATTCTATAGGATCTTCAATTGTAAGAATATTTACATTCTCTTTGTTAAGAATTTTTAAAGTTGCATATAAGGTAGTTGTTTTTCCGCTACCTGTAGGGCCACTAATAAGAATAATTCCATGAGGTTTCTTAATTCCTTCGTAATAATCCTCTAATTGTTGAGCGTTAAAACCAAGCGATGTAATATCAACATTTGTTGAATCTTTGCTTAAAAGTCTTAAAACAATTTTTTCGCCATATAAGGAAGGTAAAACTGAAACTCTTATATCAAATTTATCTTTTCCTGTATTAAAAAAAATTCTACCATCCTGTGGAAGTCTTTTTTCAGCAATATCAAGGTTTGATTTTATTTTTATTTTGTTAACTAAAGATGGGTATTCATCTTTTTTAATAACATATCTTTCTACTAATTTTCCATCAATTCTCAATCTTATGCGACAATTTTCTTCATAGGTTTCAATATGTATATCTGAGCTATTTATAGAATTTGCTTCAGAAATTAGTCGAAAAAGAAAATCATCACTTAACCTACCGTTTACTGAAAGTGTTTCTTCTCCGGTTTTTCCTTTTCCTTTTCTGTAATAAAGACTTAACGATTTCTGAACAATAGGAGAGGGAGTTTTTTCTAATGTTATTATTTTGCCAAAAAGGACTTCTAAATCATCCTTAATAGTTTCATTACATTTTAATACATCAATATAAAATTCAATATTTCCGTTGTTAGCTGCTTTTGGCAAAATACCATAATGCCAAGCCTGGTCTGCTGAAACCATCTGCAATAAATCAGTACTAATTGTTATATGATCTATCTCAGACATGGTAAAAACCTAATAAATTCGTTATATAACTATCATTTTGAAGTTTGCCCGGATAAAAAACAGATTCTATTATCAAAACACCTAATAAAATTGTAGCAACCAAGCCAGCCAGAGGCACTGTTTTTTCAGTGGTTTTTAAAATTAACAACGTGATTAAATGAATTAAAAGACTTAAAATAAAAGCAGAAACTAAAAATAGAATAAAGTTTATTGGTGAAAAAGCAAGGCATAAGCAAACAAAAAAGAGCCAATCGCCCAACCCAATATGTTGTCTCAATATATTAACCAGTTTTTTGGATTTAATGGAAAACCAAATTGTAACAAATAGAAATTGAATTAACACAATACTTAAATTAATTAATGAATTGTTTAAAACCTCTATTAAAGTACTTTCCTGAATTGAATAAAAAATAAGCGATATTGCTAAAAATGGAATAATTATCCAATGAATTTCACGCCACTTAAAATCCTGATAAGCGGTTATCAAAAGTAAAGTAAACAATGAAATATGAATTAGCCAAAACATTAGTCTTTGGTTGTTTCTTTAAGGTTTTGATTCTGGTCTATTTCCCACACATTAAAAACTCCATCACCGTCAAAATCAACTACAGCCGTTGCCACTGCTTTGAAACTATTAGTACTGGCTTCCACAACTTCGATTTTATAATTTGCTTTTCCGTTTTCTGTTACCAGTTTTGATTGTTCAAAACCTATTTCATCAATGATTTGCGTGTATTTAGAATTTTGATAAAAAAAACTTTTTTCTAGAGTGTATAAATGATTCAGTTGAACTTGTGCTTCTGTACTTTTAGCTTTGGTTATTAAAGGCATAAGTTCAGGCAAAGCTAATAGGATTAAAATTCCCATAATAACAAGAGCAACAAGTAGCTCCGTTAACGAAAAGGCTTTAAGCCTACTGTTATATATTTTAGACTTCAACATATCTGATTGACTTTATTTTCTATTACAATTGTATGAAAAATTTTCGTGAAGACAAAGAGTTAATATAACTATTAATATTCCTTTATAAAGATTATTACATTTGTTAAAATTTTCTAAATTAACAGAGGTCATGCTATCCAAAAGAGATAATATTAAAATCAACAAAACTACTGAATATGATTTCATTAAACTATATGATCAATTCCTAAAATATTCAACAAATGGTAAGCGATTGCAAAAAAACGGAAAACGAATTAGAAGTTCAAGTTTAAAGCCATATAAAGATTTAAGAAAACTATTAATTGACTTTTCTGATAAAAAACAGTTTAAGTTACGATTTTGCTCAGTAGCCAGATTAAAAAAAAGGGAACTTGTAGCAGAAAAAAAATATTGGACGGAATTTTACAATAGTTTCACTGATTATTTATATAATGAATGTGATTGTTACGATAATTATGTAGGAAGCAACATTAAAAAAATACGTACATTTTTTAATTACTTGAATAATGAACTTGAACTAAACATTGGCAATTTTCATAAATCGTTTTATGTTTTTACTGAGGAAATTCAAATTTTAACCCTTTCGCCTGAACAATTAAATTTTTTAATTTACAATAAAGAATTTGAAGAATCTTTACCTGAACATTTACAAAGAACTAAAGACATTTTTGTTTTTGGATGCACTGTTGCCCTACGTATTTCAGATTTATTTAAACTTACAAAGGATAATATAGAAAGATCAAATGGTAAGTTTTATTTAAAAGTAATATCTCAAAAAACAAATACTTACACGAGTGTTCTTTTACCTGATTATGCTTTAACGATAATTGACAAGTACAAAAATTACAGAAAAAATATTTTTCCTGTAATTTCAAATGCAAGGTTAAACTTAAATATAAAATCGCTTTTTGAGCTTACACCTTGGACTGACACATTTGTAAAAACACGTCAACGCAGAGGAATTTCTATACCTGTGTATAAAAACAAGAAAACTAAAGAGCCATATCGTTTTTGCGATTTAATTACCAGCCATACAATGCGTCGCACGGCAATTACAACTTTACTTTGTCTAAATATGTCTGAGAAAGCTGTACGTAAAATTTCAGGACATGCCCCAAATAGTAAGGAATTTTATAGATACGTTGAATTATCTCAAGAATATATGGATAATGAAACTGAAAAAGCATTTGACTTGTTAAAATCTAAAAAATCAATAGAAAAATAATTGTAAATTTATATCGTTAATTTAATTTGTTATACAAAAATATCAATTTCTTAACCATTGTATAATTATAATATTTATACTGTTACATCAATACATAACCCTTCGGGCGGGATGCTAATGCCACAACGTAATT
>JACREQ010000077.1 GCA_016218155.1 Bacteroidia bacterium | reverse complement strand
ACATAAAAAAACTGTTTAAAAGTCGTCAAGCCGCAACAACGTGTCAGGTAGATAGGTGATTTTGATTTTGTCAAGGTGAAAACAGTTTTTACCATAAAATACAATTCTTTTTTGCAGCTTTTTAACTTTTTGTGCCTAACGTTTGGCGCTTGGAAAAGCTGGGCATTTAGACGCAGTCGGTGTCAAACCGCTAAAAAGTTTACAATTTGTTAAAATTGTCAAGTTGCCCATAGCTGCCCAGTTTTTACCAAACGTGTGTTAGCAACTGGGCGTATTGTTATTTTCATTGAAAAACAAACTTGTCAAGTTAATAATGCTTTGTTAAAAAGAACGTTTTTATTTGTTTCGTGATACCAAAGATTTAGTTTTTTTAAGGTCGGCTAATGAATACTAAAAAGGCTGGCTCTTTGACAAGTTTGGATTTAGCGATTGCATTGTGTGACTTGGCAATGTGCCAAACTATAAGTAATTATTCTTTTACGATTTTCTTAAAATCATAAGTCTTACCATTATCAAATTTTATTAAATAAACTCCAGATGTAAACTTTGTTGTCTGCACTATTGTTTTTTCTATCAGATTACCTTTGAAAACAACTTGTCCTTTAGAATTTAGAATCTCAAAATTTAGTATGTCTTTATTTCCTTTAAATGCAATATTTAATTCAGTTGTTATAGGGTTTGGATAAATGCATATATCTTCTTTATCATTATATAATTGGGTTACGTCAATAGTTGTTTGTGGACTAGTATAGAAATTGTAACCACCTTGTCCATTATCGACTGCATCGTTAGGATATACTAGGTTGTTAAATACTGCATGTGGAACAAAAAAACTACTACCACTAGGATTAATTTTAAAACAGTAATATTGAGCAGAAGAATAGCTGTAACCAGTATTATATTCATAAAAGTTACCATTTAAAGTCATTAAAGTTGGTTGCCATCCTGTTACATCACATAATAGAGCAACACTTGAGCCACCAACGTAATCAACAATATCTTTTGAAAGATAAAACTTTCCGTTTTGATAAAAACCGTAATCATTTCTATCAAACATGGTTTGTTGTCCGTATTCTGGATATTTTATTGTAATGTATTGTCCGTTTGAATTACCATACCAATTTGAATAGAAAGCTTCCTTGCAATCAGTTGAAGTTGTAGTTAAAGGATCTGTCCAATAATCCATACCTGCTTGTAATGCAATGTCACCTGAAATTAAAAGTCTAATTTCTACCTTATGGCGTTTACCATAAGTACAAAATTGTCTAACACCCCAAAAATGATTTACTTTACTTGGTTGCTGACCAACATCTATTCTCAAATATCCACCGTTCTTATTTGAGTTAGTCATAATTGTAGGTGGAGTGCTGTCAAACCATGTTGGAAAACGACTAAATAAACCGCCCTCGTTAAGTATTAAGCCTCCACTACCAATATAATCTTCTGTATAAAGCACTGTTTCTACTCCTGAAGCAGTATCTTCTTCAATTAATTTGATATAATCGATTGAGATATAACCACTATTTGGAACTTGGTTATTTTGTAATGTTACAGCTTGAAACCAAGCAATACCATATTGATTTGAAAGCGGAGTGGATGAATACATAATTTGTGAAAAGGGATGTTGTGCATCGATTGGAGTTTGTCCCAATAAGTTTAATGAAAATATTGGAATAAAAATTAACAGAAATAAAACTTTTGTTTTCATGACTATTTATTTTTAAGTTTTGCTCCGTTTTTTAGAGTGGGTTCTGGACTCCACAACGTTATATCTTATTCTTTTACAATTTTCTTAAATTCAAAAGTCTTACCATTTTCAAGTTTTATTAAGTAAACCCCTGAAGGAAAATTTGCTATTTGTACAACAGTTTTTTCTATTAAGTTTCCTTTAAAAACAACTTGCCCAATTGAATTTAAAATTTCAAAATCTGTTTTTTCTTTATTTTCTTTATTTTCAATGATTAATTCATTAAATACTGGGTTGGGATAAATACAAATTTCTGATTTTTGAAAATTATTTTCTTCAACAAAAACACCTCCATTAGTGGTTTTGAGAATTGTTCCACCTTCACCAACAATGTAACCTGTATTAGCATCAGTAAAATGAACAGAGTATAAAAAATTAGTCACATTACTTGTTTGTGTTGTCCAGTTCGTACCACCATTGTTAGTTTTTAAAATAATTCCAGGCCATCCAACTACATAACCTGTATCCATATTGTTAAAGAAAACGGAACGCAAGGAATTATTTGTCCCAATTATTTGAACTGTCCAATTCGTACCGCCATTGGTCGTTTTTAGAATTCTACAATTATCCCCTGCCACGTAACCAGTATTTGCATCGGTAAAGAATACAGAATATAAGTCTTGACTTGCTCCACTAGTTTGAGAATTCCAGTCTACACCACCATTGGTTGTTTTAAGAATTGTACCAGAAGTACCAACAACATAACCCGTATTTATATCAATAAAATAAACTGAAAATAAAGGAATTGTTAATCCGCTAGCTTGAGATGACCAAGTCAAACCGCCATCGGTAGTTTTAAGAATTGTACCATAAGAACCTACAGCATAACCATTATTTGCATCTGGAAAAAAAACGGAAATTAAAGAATTAGTTGTACCACTTGTTTGAGCAATCCAATTTGTTCCACCATCGACTGTTTTTAGAATGAGACCATATGATCCAACTATATAACCAGTGTTGACATCTGTAAAATAGACGGATTGTGGAATATCAAATGTCCCGCTTGTTTGTGTATTCCAGTTTATTCCACAATTAATTGTTTTTAGAATTATATTACTAGTCGGAGAAATATGTCCTCCAACAGCATAACCTGTATTTGCATCAGTAAAATAAACTGACTTCAAATCATTTGTTGTACCACTTGATTGTAATGTCCATTGTGCTTTTACTGCTATTACGTTAAAAAGTAATATAAAAAAAACAATTGAAGAAAACAATAATTTATTTTTCATAATCATCATAAATTTATTTGGTTAATAAAATTTTCTTTGTTCCAAAGTGATTGCTTACAGATTATTTCATAATTGATGATAGATTAATAATATTATTTTTTTCTATTTCCATTTTATTCACAATATCAGGTATATTATTATTAGATTTAATTTTTATCAATGCTTTACAATCATCAATACTACTGAGTTTAAATCCATCAAATAAAATAAAAGAAGCTGAGTTTGGAACCTTAAGGGAAAATCTTTTTTCTCCCTTTTCGGTAATAGTAATTATTTTATTTTTATTTATTCCCGTATATCTTACATCCTTCATGCCATCACATATTGCACGATATAAAATAAAATCAGTATTGGATTTAGAATCAGTTGTAATTAAAAAATTAAAAGTCATTGAATCTTTTCCAGCAATAAAAGAGGAAATATAAATTTTGTAATTTCCTTTAAAATCATTATTGGACCACAGAATTTTATTTAACAATGTTTCATTAGAAACATTGTTTTGAGCAAAAAGTAAAGTTCCTGAAATCATGAGTAAAAAAGTAAATATATTTTTCATATGTATGAACTTTGTTAGTTATTTTATTATTAATATTGTTAAATATGTTTTATTTGTTTTCAAAGTCAAAAGTAATCATTTTAAATCATATACAAAATAATGTGAGTCGGAAGATTTGCTCTTTTGGCTGCCCTCTCGTGTCGGCTTAGTGCGTATGCAGGCAGCCAAATGTGCAAATGTGTGTGAGCATTCCTTGTTTTTTCCCTGTGGGTCGGCAAAAAACTAAATCTTTTGTTTTTCAAGTCATTCACTTTTTAATTTTTTATTTCGTTTCAAATTTATATTCATTGTCAAGTTTGTAGTTTGTCTTTCCCACGCCTTGTTGCTAACGGTTTGCGGTTGAATTTGGCAGGCTTTTACTTGCACTGGTTGTCAAACCGCTAAAATGCTTGAACATTGTTATTCTTGTCAAGTTGCCAATAACAGCCTGCTAAATTTTAACCGTGTGTTAGGCAATGTTGTTATT
>JACREQ010000076.1 GCA_016218155.1 Bacteroidia bacterium | reverse complement strand
GGTGGCTCTAATGGAACCGCAACAGTAGCTGCAGGAGGTGGCACTCCTGGTTATACTTATTTATGGAATGATCCGGCTCCCGCTCAGACAACAGCAACATGTACAGGATTAACCGCAGGTACATGGACAGTGACTGTAACAGATAATAATTTATGTACGACAACGGTAAATGTTGTTATAACACAACCTATTGTTCTTACTGCAACAACAACCGGAACCCCAGCTTCGTGTAATGGCGGCGCAAACGGAAGTGCAACTGTGACTCCAGCAGGTGGAACATCTCCTTATTCATATGGTTGGGTAAATTTACAAACTACACAAACAGCTATAGGATTAGCTGCCGGTAATTATAGTGTTACAGTTACAGATGCTCTTTTATGCACAGTTGTAACAAGCTATACGGTTGTACAACCTGTTGCAATGACATTAACTCCATCAAATGTAAATGCAACTTGCGGAATGGCTAATGGTTCAGCTTCAATTGCAGTTGTTGGTGGAACATCACCTTATACATATTTATGGTCGAATGCTGGCACTACAAATTCAATTATAAATGTTGTAGCTGGTGCATATACTGTAACCGTTACTGATAATAATGGATGTACTTCAACAAATACTATAAATGTAAATAATTCAGGTGCTCCTTCAGCAAATATAACAGCTAGTACAAATGTAAGTTGTAATGGTGGTTCAAATGGAAGTGCCACAGTAACTGCTGCTGGCGGAACAGCTCCATATACTTATTTATGGAATGATCCAGCTCCAGCTCAGACAACGGCAACGGCTACTGCTCTAACAGTAGGCACATGGTCTGTAACTGTAACTGATTTTATTGGTTGTCAGGCAACTGCCTCGGTAACAATAACTCAACCTTCAGTCTTGTCAGCTTCAATTACTTCTCAAACAAATGTAAGTTGTAATGGTGGAGCTAATGGAACAGCTACAGTTGCTGCAAGTGGTGGAACTCCAGGTTATACTTATTTATGGAATGACCCAGCACCTGCACAAACTACTGCAACAAGTACTGCATTAACAGTTGGTTCATGGGTTGTTACAGTAACAGATATTAATTTATGTACAACAACTGCAACTGTAAATATTACACAACCTTCAGCATTAGTTGCAACTATTAGTGGTCAGACAAACGTAAATTGTAATGGAGGTACTAATGGAACAGCAACAGTTGTTGGTTCTGGTGGAACTCCTGGATATACATATAATTGGTCAAACAGCCAATCAACAGCAGTTGCATCAGGTTTAGGAGCAGCAACTTATCAAGTAACTGTAACCGACTTAAATTTATGTACAGCTACTAACTCAGTTACAATTATCCAACCAACTGCATTAACAGCAAATATAAGTGCCCAGACAAACGTAAGTTGTAATGGTGGTGCAAATGGAACTGCAACTGTTACAGCAGGAGGTGGTACTCCAGGATATACCTATTTATGGAATGATCCAGCGCCAGCACAGACAACTGCTATTGCAAATTCACTAACTGTTGGAATATGGTCAGTAACTGTAACTGATGTTAATTTATGTACAGCTGTAACAACAGTTAATATTACTCAACCTACTATAGTAACGGCTAATATTACAGCTCAAACTAATGTGAGTTGTAATGGAGGATCTAATGGTACTGCAACGGTAACAGCAGGTGGAGGAACTCCAGGTTATACATATTTATGGGATGATCCTGCTCCAGCACAAACAACTGCATCAAGTACTGCATTAACAGTCGGTACCTGGATTGTAACGGTTACGGATTTAAATCTTTGTACTACAACTGCTTCTGTAACAATCACGCAGCCTACAGCACTTTCTACTTCAATAAGTGCTCAAACAAATGTAAGTTGTAATGGTGGATCAAATGGTACTGCCACTGTTTCTGGTACCGGAGGCACATTGCCATATACTTATTTATGGAATGATCCAGCTCCTGCCCAGACAAGTTCAACTGCTACTGGCTTAACATCAGGCTCCTGGACTGTTACTGTTTCTGATGCAAATTTATGTACTTCAGTTTCAAGTGTAACAATTATTCAACCAGCAGCTTTAACAGCGTCTGTAGTTGGAACAAATGTTTTATGTAACTCAGGAGCAACCGGAACTGCTGATTTAACGGTAGGTGGTGGTACTCCTTCTTATACATACAACTGGTCCAATTTAGCATTATCGGAAGATCTTACCGGTCTTTCTGCAAATACATATAATGTTACTGTGACTGATAATTTAGGATGTACAATAACTTCTTCGGTTGTAATCACACAACCTTCAGCTGTTACAGTGTCTATTACATCAAATATTGGTACAACAGGCTTTGGTTTATGTGATGGTTCAGCAACTGCTGCCGGTGCAAATGGTACTCCAGGATATACTTATTTATGGACAAGTGGTTCCTCAACTGCAACAACATCAGGTTTATGTGCAGGAACTTATACGGTAACGGTCACAGATTTAAATGGATGTACTGCAACAACTACAGTAACAATTGTAGAACCTAATGCTTTAACTGTAACAATTGTCTCAACAACTAATGTGTTATGTAACGGAGTCTGTAGTGGAAGTGCTACCTTAAGTGTTTCTGGCGGAGTTGCTCCTTATACTTATTTGTGGCCAAATGCTCAAACAACAATAACAGCAACTGGTCTTTGTGCAGGTAGTTATATTGTTACTGTTACAGATTTTAATGGTATAACCGGAACTGCAACAGCAGTTATAACAGAACCTTCCGTAGTAACTTCATCTATAGGTTCTCAGGTAAATGTAAGCTGTAATGGTGGTTCAAATGGAACAGCTACTGTAGCTGTAGGTGGTGGTACAGCTCCATATACCTATTTATGGAATGATCCAGCTCCTGCTCAGACAAGTTCAACTGCTACTGGCTTAACATCAGGCTCCTGGACTGTTACTGTTTCTGATGCAAATTTATGTACTTCAGTTTCAAGTGTAACAATTATTCAACCAGCTTTATTAACAGCCAATATTGCTGGAACTAATATTTTATGTAATGGACAATTAACTGGTGCGGCCGATTTAACTGTTTTAGGAGGTACATCACCTTTTACATATATTTGGACTACAACAGCTACATCAGAAGATTTATCTGGTATTGCTGCTGGAACATACTCTGTTACTGTAAATGATGCGATGCTATGTACTGCTGTAGCAAATATTAATATTATTCAACCTACAACAGTAACTGCAACGACATCTAATGTAGATGCACATTGCGGACAACCTGATGGTTCTGCAACAGTAACTCCTGCAGGTGGAACTCCAGGTTATACTTACAATTGGTCTAACTCTCAAACTTCTGTAACTGCAACGGGGTTATTAGCTGCTACATATACAGTTACGGTTACTGATGCAAATAGTTGTTCAATTATAAGTTCTGTGACTGTTAGTAATTTAGCAGGTGGTGTTGCTACAATTTCAGCAAGTACTCCCACCAGTTGCTTTGGAGGATCAAATGGTACTGCTACTGTTACAATGCCAGGTGCAGTAACTTATTTGTGGGATAATGCTATTACAACATCATCAGTAAATAACTTAAATGCCGGAAGTCATTCAGTAACAGTGACTGATAATAATGGATGTGTTTCTGTGGCAAGTGTTACAATTTTACAGCCATCTGTTGTTACTTCTTCTGTTATTGGAACAGCAGCACTTTGCAATGGGTCATCTAATGGTGGAGCTGATTTATCTGTTTCAGGCGGCACTCCTACATATACTTATTTGTGGTCCAATTCTGCAATAACCGAGGATCTGACAAATGTTACAGCAGGAACATATACTGTTACTGCAACTGATGCAAATGGTTGTACTGTAGCAAATAGTGTTACAATTACTCAACCAACACTCGTTACGGCAAATATTTCAGTTAGTACAAATGTTAGTTGCTCAGGAGGAACTAATGGTACAGCGTCAGTATTAGCTGGTGGTGGTACTCCTTCTTATACATATTTATGGAATGGAGGTTCTGCAGCAACTTCTGCAAATAATACAGGATTTGGTGCCGGTAATTATACTGTAACTGTAACAGATAGTCAGAATTGCAGTGTTACTGCTTTTGTAACAATTACTCAACCAACACCAATTAGTCTTGTTACTTCTTCTGTTAGCGAAAACTGTGGACAAAATAATGGTTCTGCTACAGTTGTAGCTTCAGGTGGTACAGTAACTGGAGGATATACATATAATTGGAGTGGAGGAATAACTCCAACAGTAGCAACTACGACTGGCTTATCGGCAGGAAATTATACTGTTACTGTTACTGATAATAATGCTTGTACAACAACAGGTACTGTTGCTGTTCTAAATATTGCTCCAGGAACAGCAAGTATATCATCATTTACAAACGTGACATGTAATGGATTATGTAATGGAACAGCAACTGTTTCTGTAGGTGGTGGAGTAGCCCCATTTATTTATTTATGGTCAAATGGTCAAACATCTGCAACTGCAACTGGCCTTTGTGCAGGTACATATTCTGTTACAGCTACAGATGCTAATGGGTGTATTTTAAATACTACCGTTGCAATTACTCAACCTGCATTATTAGCAAATACATTTACAATAACAAGTCCAACCTGTTTTGGATATTGTGATGGTATACTAAGTACAAGTGTAACGGGAGGAACAATTCCATACTCATATCAATGGAATGATCCTACTTTACAAACAACACAAAATGCAAGTTTGCTATGTGCCGGATCGTATTCTGTAACAATCAGAGATGCAAATAATTGTACCTTAGTTGCGACAGATTTAATAGGACAGCCTCCACAAATAATAACATCTGCAGTACCAGTGGAAGCTCATTGTGGTCAACCTGATGGTGGTTTAACATTAACATTAACAAATGGAGCTGCTCCATTTACATATTTATGGTCAAATTCTGCAAATACTCAAAATTTAACAGGGGTGGTTGCTGGAAGTTATTCTGTTACTGTAACAGACTTTAAAGGCTGTACTGGAACGGGTACTTTCTCTATAAATAATCTTTTAGGACCTGCAGCAACAATTTCATCTTCAACAAATGTAAGTTGTTTCGGGCAATGTGATGGAGTAGCTGTTGTTAATGGTACTGGTGGAACATCACCTTATACATATTTATGGGATAATGCACAGAGTAGTCAAACAGGAACTTCATTATGTAATGGAGTACATTCTGTTACAGTTACTGATGCTCACAACTGTCAGGCTTCTGCAAATGTTACAATAACACAGCCATTAGCTTTAATTTTAAATACAACTTTTGTAGCACCAATGTGTAATAACTCATGTAATGGAACAGCAACAACTTTAGTTGCTGGAGGTACTATTCCTTATTCATATAACTGGACAAATAACGATCATTTTGCAACAGCAGATTCATTATGTGCAGGAAGTTATACAATTATTGTTACTGATGCTAATTTGTGTACTACATCTAATACTATTAATGTAACTCAGCCTGCATTTGTTGCAGTAACAATGACATCAACCCCTGTACTCTGTAATGGAGCATGCAATGGAACAGCAACTGCATCTCCTGCTGGAGGTATTCCACCATATACATATTTATGGAATGACTTGTCGGCACAAACTACTCAGACAGCTACAGGTTTATGTGCAGGAAGTTATATTGTTTCAGTTTTTGATTCAAACGGATGTTTACAGACTTCAGCTGTAACAATAACTCAACCGACAATCCTTACTTCATCAATCACAAACCCAACCAATATTAGTTGCTTTGGTGGGAATAATGGATCAGCACAAGTTGTTGTTAATGGTGGAACTCCCGGATATACATTCATATGGAGTAACAGTCAGGTAACTCCATCAATCAGTAATTTGATTGCAGGTGTATATAATGTTACTGTTACAGATTTAAATGGTTGTACAACTACTACACAAGTTACATTAACTGAGCCTCCGATATTGTCAGTTTCTTTATCAGCAGTAAATGAGAGTTGCTTTAATTCATGTAATGGTGTAGTTAATTCCTCAATAACTGGTGGAACCGGACCTTATACATATTCATGGACAAACGCACAGAGTACTCCAAATATTAACAACTTATGTACTGGAGTTTATTCTGTAACTATTGTTGATTCACATAGTTGTTCAATTATGTCCACTGCTTCAGTTTCAGGACCACTTTCATTACAAGTTGTTGTAACAAGTGTTACAGATGCTGACTGTGGCCAACCAAATGGTTCAGCTACAGTATCTGCCAGTGGTGGATCTAGTTCAACTTATAGTTATAACTGGACTCCAAATGTTAGTAACAGTAGTTCAATAAACAATGTTATTGCAGGAGCTTATACCGTTACTATAACAGATATTAATGGCTGTACAGCAACTACAACTGTTAATGTTAATAATAACTTGGCTCCCGTAATTACTAATATAGCTGTAACTAATGTTAGTTGTTTTGGTGGTAATAATGGAACTGCAACCGTTACTTATACTAATACTACACCAATAAGCAATATACAATGGTCTGATCCGATGGCTCAATCTGCAAGTACAGCAATTGGATTATCAGCAGGTAATTATTATGTTGTTATTACCGATGTAAATGGGTGTACTGTTTCTGGAAATGCGTCTATTGTTCAGCCTCCACAAATGTTTGCAATAATTAATTCTTCTTCACCTACATTATGTTATGGAAGTTGTGATGGAAGTGCAGTAGCTCTTGCTGCAGGTGGTACTTCGCCTTATTCATATTCTTGGTCTGATCCTTTGGGACAGAATACTCAAAGTGCTTCCGGATTGTGTGCAGGTTATGTTTCTGTTTTAGTAAGTGATGCAAATGCTTGTACTGCAATGGCAAATACAACAATAAATCAACCAACACAAGTACAGGCAACAGGAATAACAACTGCTGTAAACTGTAATGGTGGTAGTGATGGAAGTATTACAGCATCTCAATCAGGTGGTACACCAGGATATAGCTATAACTGGATGCCTTATGGAGGTACAACAGCAACTGCGGCAAATTTACCTGCAGGAACAGTGTTTACTGTATATGTTACCGATGTAAATGGATGTACTGCACAAGCAGGCTTTATTCTTTCTGAGCCTTCACCAATTGTTATACAATCTACAACTTCACCTGCTACCTGTAATCAGGATAATGGTACTGCAATTGCAAATGTTAATGGTGGTACACCGGGTTACACATATAATTGGAGTCCGTCAGGAAGTATTTTGTCTAGTGCTAATAATTTAGCTCCAGGAAATCATTTATTAACTATAATAGATGCACATAACTGTATTTCTACAGCTACAGTTCCTGTATTTGAAATTGCTCCTCCTGTACTTAACAACATTCTTGTAACAAATGCATCTTGTTTTGGAGCATTTGATGGTAGTGCGCAGGTGCAGATTAAATTTGGTACTGCTCCTTACTCTTTTGTTTGGTCACCTTTTGGTGGTCCTGATTCAATTTCAACAAATCTTTCAGCAGGTGTATATAATGTTTCGGTGTACGATGCTGATGGTTGTCCTGTAATTACTCCTCCAATTGTAATAAATCAACCAACACCGGTAGTTGTATTTGCAAATGGATCAGATTCAATCTGTATAGGACAATCTATAACTATTTCTGCTAGTGCAAATGGTGGTACGCCAGGTTATACATATCAGTGGAATGGTGGTGGAGTTTCGCAGTCATATACAGTTAATCCTTTAGTTACAACAAATTATACTGTAACTGCTACCGATTCGCATGGATGTACATCAGCCGTTCCAGGTAATGTAATGGTATATGTAAATCCTCCTTTAAATGTAACCTTATCAGCAAATAATGTTGATATTTGTCAGGGACAGACATCTACTATAAATGCAGCAACTAATGGTGGTAATGGTGGACCATATATTTATAACTGGAACGTTGGTAGTGGTAATCCAAATGTGGTATCACCATTAACAACTACAACATATATTGTTACAGTTCAAGATCTTTGTAACTCTCCTTCTGATCAGGACACAATTACAATTAATGTTCATCCACTTCCAACAATTGCAGCTCCTCCTTTATCTGCAACAGGGTGTGAGCCAGTTGTTGTAACATTTAACAATGTAGTCAATTCTTTAGATTCTGTTTCTTACTTGTGGAATTTTGGTGATCCAAGTTCAGTATCAGGTAATACCTCAACTGAGGCTATTCCTACTCATGTTTATGAAACTGTTGGAAATTATATAGTAGGGTTAACTCTTACAACACAGTATGGTTGTCAGTTAGTTACAAGCTATCCCGATTTAGTGATTGTCACTCCAAGTCCAATTGCAAATTTCTATATGTATCCAACTGAAGTAGGATTATTTGATGCCAATATTCATTTCTATGATCAATCGTCTTATGCAACAACATGGAATTGGAATTTTGGTGATGGTGGTAGTGCTTCAGTGCCAAACCCGCAACATGAGTTTGCTAGAGCCGATACATTCAATATTATACTTATTGTTAGAGGTGCTAACGGTTGTATGGATACTGCAAGTCTTCCTTTGATAATACGTGACGAGCATACTTTTTATGCCCCAACAGCATTTACTCCAAGTGCAGGATTAAATAATAATTTCTTCTATCCAAAGGGAATGGGATTTGATCCTGATAATTATTATTTATGTATAATTGACAGATGGGGACAAATTATTTTCGAAACTACAGTTTATCCAGAAGGAACGGAAAGTATTACAGAGATTGACGGTGGTTGGAATGGAAGATATAAGAATAAAGGCGAGATTGTACCTGTGGGAACATATACCTGGATAGTTAAAATGAAAGACGTTAATGGTTTGTATCATGAATACGTAGGACCTGTAACGGTAGTCAGATAATTACTAATCTTAAATAAAAAAGCTGAGAAATTTTTCTCAGCTTTTTTATTGGTTGTTTTTTTTATACTTTTGCAAACCTTAAAATCGGCCCGTAGCTCAGTTGGTAGAGCATCTGACTCTTAATCAGAGGGTCGTGGGTTCGAACCCCACCGGACCGACAAAAAAAGCTACCCTTAAAGAGTAGCTTTTTTATTGATGTTTGTTTTAATAAAGTGATTATTTGTGCAAAAAGATTAACGATGCAGCAATAAAAGCAGCAAACCCAATAACTGAGCCTTTAATAGAGTTTTTAATCTTTTTATCTTTTGCAGAAGCTCTATATCCTGATTCATAGAAAGAAGAATATATATTTTCATTATTAGAAGTTACATTTATTGAAGATGTATATTTTAGCCCATAATTTAAATTGGTTGGGTTTTCAGGTATAGAAATATTGTCGGTACACGGAAAGGTTGTGTTTACATGCGGGGTCCTTATTCCAGTAATAAATACGTATGATGAAGGAATTATTGAGCCCCAAAATCCAAAAGCACCTCCTGTTATTCCGGCAGCAAAACCACCTAATGTTGCTAAAGGTGCATGATAATTCTTCCTTCCGGATTGTAACCCTTTTATAAAATATCCCATTTCAATTTGGTTAAGACCCGAACCATTAATGGAGTCAATTTTATATAGAATGTTTTCTTTGTTATTTTTATTATACGAAAATAACTCATCATTATATAAAAGCTTTGACTTGTTTATATGGAATCCTTCAGTTCTTATTCTTATATAATTATTTGTAATTTCAGTTATTTGTCCATAAAATGTTTTACCAGTTAATAGTAAAATAGTGTCTTGTGAATGCACGATGCTAATACAAAACACAAGAATTATTGTAATTGAAAGTTTTGTTTTCATGACTTTATCAGTTGTTTATACAAAGTTCAACTATTGATAAACTGAAAAAAAGAGGTAAAAGACTTGAATTGTCTAAGTATAAACACGGTAATCTGATTTAACCGATAAGTAAACAATCTGAAAAATTAATAATTAATAAATATTTTTGGAATTAAAAAAAGTATAATTTTGATGTAATAAAGAATGAATTAATTAAGTAAAGGAATCATCTATTTTATAATATTAACAAACTTTAAATATGGCAGATTTTATTTATGAGAAACCTTTTCAAATTGAGAAGGACGTAACTAATTACAAGTTGCTTACAAAAGATTATGTGCAGATTATTGAAGCCGATGGAAGAAAGATTTTAAAAATTGATCCAAAAGGTCTGGAGTTTCTTGCAAAAGAAGCGATATCTGATGTGTCTTTTTATTTAAGAACGGCTCATCTTGAGAAATGTGCTAAAATTCTTGAAGATCCTGAAGCAACTGATAACGACCGTTTTGTTGCATATGTAATGCTTAAGAATACAGTTATTTCTGCAAAAGGAGATTTACCTTGGTGTCAGGATACCGGAACTGCAATAGTAATAGGGAAAAAAGGAGAAAAAGTTTGGACTGGTGTTAATGATGCAGAATACCTTTCAAGAGGAATTTTTGATACATATAAGGATAAAAATCTGAGATATTCTCAGGTTGTTCCTTATACAATGTTTGATGAGAAAAACTCGGGTTCAAATTTACCAGCACAGATTGATATATATTCTACTCCTTATGATTCATATGAATTTCTTTTCATTACTAAAGGTGGTGGGTCTGCAAATAAAACTTTTCTATATCAACAAACCAAGTCGCTTCTTAATGAAGAATCGCTAACAAAGTTTGTTACTGAAAAAATTAAAGATCTTGGTACTTCGGCTTGTCCACCATATCACCTTGCAATTGTTATTGGCGGAACTTCTGCAGAAGCTACATTAAAAGCTGTGAAAGAAGCATCTGCCGGATATTACGATTATCTTCCAACAACAGGAAATGCAAGTGGACGTGCTTTTCGCGATATCGAATGGGAAAAAAAGATTGAAAGAATATGTCACGAATATGGCGTAGGTGCACAATTTGGAGGAAAATATTTTGTTCATGATGTAAGAGTAATCAGACTTCCTCGCCATGCAGCTTCATGTCCGGTTGCAATGGGAGTAAGCTGTAGTGCTGATAGAAATATAAAAGCAAAAATTACTTCTGATGGAATTTTCTTAGAAGAACTGGAAAAGAATCCTGCACGTTTTTTACCTGCCCAAGCACCTGAAATTTCAACTCCGGTTGAGATAAATATTGACAGACCCATAAAAGAAGTTCTTGCTGACCTTGCAAAATATCCGGTTAAAACACGTTTGAGTATTACGGGTACTTTAATTGTTGCTCGAGATATTGCACATGCACAAATTAAAAAGTTGATCGATGAAGGTAAACCAATGCCTGAATATTTCAAAAATCATCCTATTTATTATGCAGGACCAGCTAAAACTCCGGAAGGAATGCCATCAGGAAGTTTTGGACCGACAACTGCAGGGCGAATGGATTCTTATGTAGACCTATTTCAAAGTCTTGGTGGTTCTTTAATAATGGTTGCAAAAGGAAATAGAACCGCAGCAGTGAAAGATGCTTGTAAGAAATACGGAGGATTTTATTTAGGTTCAATTGGAGGACCGGCAGCTGTTCTTGCAGCCGAAAATATTAAATCTGTAGAAATGGTAGATTTTGAAGACCTTGGAATGGAGGCGATTAGAAAAATAAGGGTTGAAAATATGCCAGCCTTTATTATTACTGATGATAAGGGCAATGATTTTTTTGATCAATATAATAACAGGAAGTAGCTGTTAATTAATTTAATAAAAAAGTTGCAGAAATTATTTTGCAACTTTTTTAATATTTTTACTACTATGTATTGCATAATACTAAAATAAATATATATCTTTGCATCGAAAAGTACTATAATATGAATATAGAAAACACAAAAGCCCAAATGCGTAAAGGAGTACTGGAGTATTGCATACTTTCAGTTCTAGCGCAAGGAGATGCATATGCATCCGATATTATTGCTAAATTAAAGGAAGTTCATCTGATAGTGGTTGAAGGAACTTTGTATCCTTTGCTAACCAGATTAAAAAACGACGGGCTTTTAGCATACAGATGGGAGGAATCGCTACAGGGTCCACCACGAAAATATTACAAGTTAACCGAAGACGGAGATAAGTTTTTAAATGAACTTCATCTTGTTTGGCAAGAACTTGTTGCAAATGTTGATTACATGAATAATAAACTTAAAAAATAATATAGCCATGAAAAAGACTCTAACTATAAATTTATGGGGGCAGGTTTATCATATTGATGAAGATGCTTATCAAATATTACAAAATTATCTTACAAAATTAGAAAATCAGTTTGCCGGTACCGAAGAAGGAAAAGAAATTCTTGGTGATGTTGAAGCTCGTTTTGCCGAAATTTTTAAAGAAAGGTTAGGCACAACACGTGAAGTAGTAAATATGGATGATGTAGATTATTCAATTAGTATTATTGGTACACCTGAAGATTTTGGGGTATCTGATGAAAACAAAGTTGAAGCAGAACCTGAAAATAAAAAAGAGAAAAAATCAAAAAGACTCTTTAGAAATCCTGACGATAGAATACTTGGTGGTGTTTGTAGTGGATTAGCAGCATATTTTTCAATTGACCCAGTGATTGTTAGAATTATATTGGTAATTACATTTTTCTTTTCAGGTCCATTAATTTATTTAGTTCTGTGGATAGTGATACCAGAAGCAAAAACTACAGCACAAAAACTTGAAATGCGTGGTGAACCTGTTAATCTTTCAAATATTGAGAAAAACATAAAAGAGGAATTCGGAAAAGTAAAAGATAATTTAACATCTAACAAATCAAAAAGCAGAGCAAGGCATTTTGCAAATCATTTTGGTGATGTAATTCTTTCAATATTAAAAGTATTCTTTAGAATATTTACAGTATCGTTGGGGATTATATTTATTCTTATTGGTACAACATTTTTGGTAGCATTTACTGTTGGTGTTTTTTTTGAAGGTTCCAGCAATATAAGTTTTACTGAATTAACAAACACATTTATAGATAATTCTTTAATTGTACCAGGTATAATTGGTTTATGTCTTGTTTTTTGCATACCTGTAATTTCATTAATAATTACCGGTATTCGTTTTATTTTTGGTATTCGCAACTCATTTAAATATTTAAATAGAACATTAGCTTTTACATTTCTATTCGGGATAATACTTGTAACATTCGTTGCTGTTAATCACTTTTTAAATTTCAGGTATGTTTCTAATACTAATCAATTAATAGCTATTGATTCTTTAAAAACAAAAACGTTAGTAGTTAATATTAGTGATAGTTTACCTATTAATAACAATTTGGAAAACAATTTAGATTTTGAAAAATATCTTTTATTGACTTCTGGGAATGAATGTAATTTATATGGAAAAACTGCATTAAATATTAGAATTAGTAATGATTCTACAGTTAAAATTTCAGACGACAGACAATGCAGATCATCTAGTAAAAGAGAAGGAAATCTTATTGCAAAAAACATCCCGTCGGCAATTCAGGTAAAAGATTCAATAGTGTCAATAACAAAATATTTTGAAATTTCAAAAGCAGCTAAATTTCATGTTCAGCAACAAATCATTATATTACACTTGCCCGTTAATTCTCAGATATTTATAAATAAAAATGTTGAAGAGATATTAAATAATGTAGAAATATCCGGAAACTATTCATATTCAGATATAGTTGGAAAAACCTGCAAAATGACTTCCAGCGGCTTAGAGCCGATTTTAAATTAGTTTATTGATTCGTTTGTAAAATGTAGCCTCATAAGTATTTATACTTGTGGGGCTATGTTATTATTTCTTAAATTTTATTGCCTCTAAAAAACATATTTTGTTTCAATTACGTTTCTTTCTACTTTTGAGGAACTAAAATATATTTTATGAAATCATTTTCATTTAAAACTATTGCTCCACATTTGGTAGCTGTTGTATTATTTTTAATAGTAACTTATGCTTATTTTTCGCCGCTTTTAGAAGGTAAACAGATAAAACAAAGTGACGTTACCAATTTTTATGGTATGTCAAAAGAGGCTATGGATTACAAGGAGGCGACAGGAGAAACCGCTCTTTGGACTAATAGTATGTTTGGTGGAATGCCTACTTATTTAATTATTGGCGTTGCTAAATCAAATTTATTTATAAAAGTTCATAATTTTTTAACACTTGGAGGAGCAAAGCCTGCAGGCATGGTTTTTCTGTACCTTTTAGGGTTTTATATTGCTCTTTTAGCATTCAGGGTAAATCCATGGTTAAGTATTGCTGGTGCATTAGCATATGGTTTTTCTTCATATTTCTTTATTATTCTTGAACCGGGTCACATTACCAAAGCTATAGCACTAGGTTATATGCCTGCATTAATTGGAGGAGTATATCTTGCATACAATAGAAAAATATTAATGGGTGGATTATTATTCGGAGTTTTTTTAACCTTACAATTATTAATTAATCACTTGCAGATAACTTATTACACATTTATTATAATTCTTGTTTTAGGAATTTTTGAATTTGTAAGAGCAATCAGAGAAAAACTAATTTTAAATTTTGCTAAGGCAACAGTAGTTCTTTTGTTTACAGCAATACTGGCTATTGGAAGTAATTTTACTAATTTGTGGTTAACCTCTGAATATGGTAAATATTCAATGCGTGGTAAAACTGAACTTACTTCTGATAAAGAAAATCAAACTGCCGGGTTAGAAAAAGATTATGCAACAGCATGGAGTTACGGAAAAGCAGAGACTTTAACATTATTGATTCCAAATATTAATGGTGGTTCATCAGGTGGCGAATTAAGTAAAAATTCTGAAACTTACGATTACTTCAATAAATTATATGGTTCAATGCAAGCAGAACAAATTGTAAAACAAATGCCATTATATTGGGGTGATCAGCCATTTACAAGCGGTCCGGTATATGCCGGTGCTGTTGTTATGTTTCTTTTTGTTTTAGGGTTGTTTTTACTTAAAGGTCATTTAAAATGGTGGCTACTGATAATAACAATTATCTCTATAATGTTAGCCTGGGGTAAAAACTTTATGGGATTAACAGATTTCTTTTTAGAATATGTACCCGGTTATAATAAATTCAGAACTGTTTCAATGATATTAATAATTGCAGAGTTCGCACTACCACTTCTAGCTGTTTTAACAATTGACAATATATTGAAAGAAGGAGTTGAGAAAAAAAAGCTTATAAAATGTTTAAAATGGTCGCTGGGAATAGTTGGTGGAATTGTGCTCATTATTACAGTTGTACCGTCTGCTTTTTTTGATTTTTCGTGTGCCGGTGATGCACAATATGCCGAAGCGGGATATCCGATGAAAGAATTATTGGCAGATCGAGAAACTTTATTAAGAATGGATGGATTCCGTTCACTTGTTTTTATAATTTTAATAGCTGCTGTTGTATTATTTGCAGGATTAAAAAAACTAAAACCGGGAATTGCAATACTTATTGTTGGTGTTTTATTTATTGCCGATTTATGGCCGGTAAATAAACGTTATTTAAATAATGATATGTTTATTTCTAAGGCAGATCAAAGAGCTCCGTTTCTTCCTTCGCAGGCAAATCTTGATATATTAAAAGATACTGATCCGAATTTTAGAGTGTTAAATATTGCAGCAAATACTTTTAACGACGCAAGTACATCATATTTTCATAAATCTATTGGAGGATATCACGGAGCAAAAATGAAAAGATATCAGGAGCTAATAGATAAGCAAATTAGTAAAAACAACATGCAGGTATTAAATATGCTTAATACAAAATATATTATTGTGCCTACAAAAGATAAAGGTCCTGTTGCACAACAAAATCCATATGCAATGGGTAATGCTTGGTTTGTTAAGTCATATAAACTTGCAGAAAATGCCGATAGTGAGTTAAGTGCTTTAACAAATTTTGATCCTGCAAAAGAAGCAATTGTTGATAAGCGATATGCAAGTATGCTTACAACATTTAAATCCGATTCTGATTCAACTTCATATATTAAGTTAACAAAGTATTCTCCTAATTATTTAAGCTATGAAAGTAATAGTAAGGTAGAGCAATTGGCTGTTTTTTCTGAAATTTATTATGATAAAGGCTGGAATGTTTTTATTGATGATAAACCGGCAACCTACTTTAGAGCAAACTATGTACTAAGAGCAATGATAATTCCGGCGAGTAAACATAAAATTGAATTTAAGTTTGAACCTGAAGGGTATATTATTGGTGAAAAAGTTTCATTAGCAAGTTCAATTTTATTAGTTTTAATGCTTTTAGGTACAGCTTTTTTTGAGATTCGTAATAGCTTTAAAAGGGAGTCAGAGAAAAAAGTAGAAAAGATTTAAAAACTTAAGATTTTATTTCTTACTGAAATTAATTCTATCCTATTAATTATAGAATTGGTAATTAATGACTATGCATTTATCAAATTGAACAAATATTTAAAAAACAATGTGAGGTTCTATTCGTAAAATTGCCATTAGTTGTAATTCTTGTTTAATAATTAATGAATAACATTACCAATAGGAAATCTATTCCGTGGAAAAAATTTATTTTCCCGGTTCTTATATATCTTATTGGAGTAATTCTTTTTACATGGTTTAATTACCAAAGAACAAAATCTACTTTAATTGGTGAAATCGATAGAAATTTATTTATTGCTGCTCAATCTGTAAAGAATACGTTAGCTAATGATTTTTATGACAGAGCATTAAATGTCGGAATGATTAGTAATGAAGAAGATTTGCAAAATATTAAATCTTTAACCAATCTTGCCAATAAATTAAAAATCGATTTTTTATATACATTAGTTGTAAAAGATGGTAAAGCATATTTTACAAGCTGTTCAACTACATTAAACGAATTAAAGAAAAAAGAAGAAGCACATTATTGGTTAGATTACTCTGAAGCATCAAATGAGTTATTGAATATTAGTAAAAGCAATAAGCCGATTTATGAAACAACATCGGATAGGTGGGGTACCTTTAGAACAGTTTTAATTCCTGAAGTTTCTGAAAAGGGAAATAGGTTTGTACTAGGTGCCGATTATGAAATAAGCTATGTTAATGAAATTCTAAGAAAAGAAATTATAATTTCTTCAATTCTGGCATTTCTTCTTTCATTACTAATTCTTCCGTTTACATACAGAATGTACAAGATGGAACGAAATTATAGATTTTTTCTACAGGCTAAAGTAGAAGAAAGAACTTTGCAGCTTACGCGTGAAATTTCTGAAAGAAAAAAAACTCAGGAACAATTAACAGAAAGCTTAGCTAAATCAGAAGAATTAGCCGAAAAAGCACAGGAAGCCAGTAAAGCAAAGTGCGAATTTCTGGCAACAATGAGCCACGAAATAAGAACTCCTTTAAATGTAATAGTTGGAATGTCTTCACTTCTTAATCAACCAGGAATTTCGCAGGAACAAGCCGAATATCTTAGAACAATTAAAGGAGCATCTGAACATTTGTTAAATGTTATAGGTAATGTTCTTGATTTTTCTCATATTGAATCTAGAAAAGTTGAAATAGAGAATGTGAAATTTGATATTAATGAACTTGTAAATTATTCTTTAAGTTCATTTATGAATCTTGCAAAACATAAAGAAATATCTTTAAAAGGAAAAATTAATGATAATGTTCCTCAATATTTAACGGGAGATCCAAGCTATTTACGCCAGATATTATTTAATCTTATAGGCAATGCTGTTAAATATACCGAACAGGGTGAAGTTATACTAAATGTGAGTTTGAATAATTTTAATGGAGTAGAAAATAAAATAGAATTACTTTTTAAAATTGCAGATTCTGGAATTGGAATACCAACTGATAAAGGCCAGCTAATCTTTGAGAAATTCTCTCAGGCAGATAGCTCAACCCGTAGACGTTATGGTGGAACCGGATTGGGACTTGCAATTTGCAAGCACCTTGTTAGTCTTTTGGATGGTCAAATATGGTATGAAAGCGAGGAGGGTAAGGGAAGTGTTTTTTATTTTACTATTAACTTTGGTTTACCCGGCACTGAGTTAACAAATATAACAGAGCTTGCTGAAAAGAATATTGATGCAGAAAAAATTAATCTTAGAAGTCTAAATATTTTATTAGCCGAAGATAATGTGCTAAATGTTAAAGTTGCAAAATCTTTTCTGGAAAAATCAGGACACATTGTTACAATAGCAAATAACGGTAAAGTGGTTCTGGAAAAAGTAAAAGGAAATTCTTACGACATTATATTAATGGATATAGAGATGCCCGAAATGGATGGTATTGAGGCAGCACAAATAATTAGAGCAGGTGGAATTGAAATTATGGATAAAAATATACCAATTATAGCATTAACTGCTCATGCTTTAAACGAAATTAAAGAAAAATGCCAGATTGCCGGAATGAATCATTTTATAGCAAAGCCCATTGATTTTAAGAACCTCGACATTGTGATGGCAAAAGTAATAAGCGGAACAAATTAGTTTAGCTTGAGTTTCTTTTATTATTTATTTTTATACTCAAATAAGCCTTTCTTAATAATATTTTCGCTTATATAATTTGGGACACTTTCTTCCCATCCCTTCTTTCCTTGTTTAATCATATCACTAACTTTTCTGTTTGAGATATAAATTTTGTTTTTATTGCTAGTTGTTATATCTAATATTTTTTCATTATAAATGAGGTAATTAAATAAAGGCTTTATATGCGAACTTACTTCTATGTTCTTTGAGTTTAAAAAGGGCTTTTCAATTTTATCTTTAAATGGATAAATGTACAATTTTACATGCTTCCCAAATAGTCTGCCAAATGCCTCCAGAATTCCACCTTTTAAGTGATTGTAATATTTTTCATCAATTACTTTTTTAAGAGTATCTGCACCCATTATCAGTCTTAACTGAACAATGTTAAATTGTGAAAAATATGCAGAGAGTCTGTAAAATTCTCTGTAGTTTGAAATCATAACATTTTGTCCCATACCATTTAGAAGGTCAACTCTGTCTAAAAAATCTTTTTCATGAAATTCACCTTCTTCAAGTAGATTATTTAAAGTCATTTCACAAAGAACAACACTTGTTTCTGGTGAGTAATTAACTTCGTTCTTAAATAATGCATAACCCGATTTAAGCATATCAAGCTCAATATAGGTAACTGGTCTGAAACTTCCTCTTAGCACCATTACATCTTTATTATAAAGCATGTCGCCGGGTTGCTGTACTTTTCCATATCTGTCAAAAATACTAACCGAAGTTAAACCATGTTTAACCAGTTTTACACTTAGCAGTCTGTTATCACAATGTTCAAAATTTGGACCTGAAATGCTTACCATATTAATTTCAAGTCTGTCACTGGATAAATTGTCTAACAGAGAAATAATAAATGCATCAATATCATTATTTAAATAGAAACAGGCATAAATTAGATTTATACCTAATGTGCTTAATGTACTTTGTTGTAAGATAGTATCATTCTCATGCAGAATTGTATGCAAAATTACATCATTTGGTTCTGACATTGGACTGGTTTGGAATCTTATACCTAGCCAACCGTGTCCCTGATTGTCTTTTCTGTAATTTATAGTTTCAACTGTATTTGCAAAAGCAAAAAAGGTAGAATGCGATCCTCTTGTTTTCGTTAATATTTTGGTTATTTCTGCATATTCGGTATCAAGCATTTTTCTAAGTCGGGCTTCAGACACATATCTTCCAGATTTCGACTTATACAATGCATCGCTAAAATTTTTATCGTATGCTGAAATAGATTTAGCAATTGTTTTTGAAGCACCTCCGGCTCTGAAAAATTCTCTTGCTACTTCTTGTCCACCACCAATCTCAGCAATAGAGCCAAAAATTTCAGGATTTAAATTTATTTTTAAAGCTTTGTTTCCCGATGAAAGTATTTCGTGTTCCATATTTATAAAAAGTTGACAAATTTATTATTTGTTTCTTGATCTGCACAATTATTCCATGGTATGCAAATGATTTCCCAGTCATTATATTCCTTCATTATTTTATTTGAGATATGAGGATTTGCATCAGATTTTGTAATTATCAATTTTATTTCAGTGCCGTTTTGATTTGAATAATTTTTAATTTTCTCAAGAAAATCAAAAACTAATGCATGAGGTTCAATTACTGGTACTAAAATATTTGCATAATGTACAAGTGAACGTGTAAGCCGATCCCATCCGGGAGCAGATTCTATTATAAGAAATTTTCTTTTTTTTTCAGTGGCTATTTCAAACGCTTTGTTCCTAACAATGTACATGGGTCTGGTTCCGTCCTGCTGAAAATGCTGAAGTAAACCATAAATAAAAATACTTTTATGTTCTTCAGAAATAATTATTTTTCCAGAATGTATTTTTTTTAATTCAATTGCACCTGCCGGGCAAATGTAAACGCAATGTCCGCAACCGGTGCATTTATGACGGTCAAGCTTAATTTCTTCGGTATTAAATTCAAGTGCACCAAATTCACAAATTCCATCGCAATCTCCACAAAAAAGACAAATATTGTTTTTTACTGTACTTATATATCTTGAATTAAATATTTCTTCACTTGTTATTTGTAAATTGTTATAAGTAGAAGTAAAAGAGCAATCTGCAAATACAGCAGCTTCATTATAAAGTGTTTTTAATGAACTTAGTACCGATGATTTTCCGGTTCCACCTTTGTCAGATATTAGTAAAATTTCTTTCATGATGGAACTTTTTCAAGTATTTGATTTTTTAGTTCTTTAATTGAACTATTAAAAGCTGAATCTAAAACAATCTTTCCTTGTATTGAATCAAATGCAATTTCTTTATTGTTGGGTATTGATATTGCAAATGAATACCCGGCTTTTTCAAATTCACTAAATGACTTTTCTGTAACTGCAAGTAATAATTTCGCCTGTCGTGGTGAGTGAGATTTGTAAATTAAATCAGTAATAAATGTGTCATCTGAATATAAAATAACCGAACTTGAAAGTTTTAGCACTTCTTCCCAATATTCGTGTAAACCAGATGGAATATCAATAAAGAAAATGGAGTTTTTTTCTTTATAACCTTTTAAAAAACTAAAAATTTCCTTTAAATGCCAGGTCGAAATAATTTCTTTTTCATTTAAACTTATTTGGTGTAAATTAAATTTAATATTATCAGATTTTTCAATAACTCCAACTTCATCTAATTTAAATTCAAGTGCTTTGCTTTTACATGCACTAATGCAAGTTTTACAAGAATTACATAATTCGCTACTAATAATGTATTCATTTGCAATAGGAGAAATAGCGTCATTAGCGCACAAATTAACACATTCATTACATTTAGTACATTTTTCGCTTATCCACTCAGGAATTTTTCGCTTAAATGAAAATACTTTTTCCCATTTTGTTGAATCTTCTGCAAATAAAGGTGGAAAAGGACTTGTGAGTGAAAGCCAGCCATGTGTTGTTTCTGCATTTTTAACTTGTACAAATAAATTAGACAACAAAGTAGTTGAACCAATTCCGCCTCTTGTACCAATTATTGAAACAATCATTTCTAAGGTAATTAATACAAAAATAACTAATTTTGAATAGAATTTTTTAAATAGTGAAATATGAAGGTATTTTCATACAATGTTAATGGTATCAGAGCTGCCATGTCAAAAGGTTTAACTGATTGGATTTCTGAGTCTGGATGTGATATCATTTGTTTTCAGGAATTAAAAGCTACATCAGATCAGTTTGATGTAAATAAATTTATAGAAATGGGTTATAATCCTATTTGGAATAGTGCTCAGAAAAAGGGATATAGTGGTGTTGGGCTTTTATCTAAACAAAAACCTGATAATGTTATTATTGGGATTGGTAATTCGTTATATGATGATGAGGGAAGAGTAATTCGTGCAGATTTTGGAGATGTAACTCAAATTTCTGTTTATGTTCCTTCCGGGTCGATGGGGGATATTCGTCAGGCTTTTAAAATGGATTTTTTGGATGCATTTTATAATTATATAAAGGAACTTTTAAAAATAAGACCGTCTTTAATTATTTCCGGCGATTTTAATATTTGCCATAAACCTATAGATATTAATCATCCCGAAAAACATAATGATATGTCAGGTTTTTTGCCAGAAGAACGTGAATGGCTGACCTCTTTTTTAGAATTGGGTTTAATTGACTCATTCAGAGAGTTTAATTCTGAAGGGAATCAATATAGCTGGTGGAGTTACAGGCAAAATTCAAGAATGAAAAATTTGGGCTGGAGAATTGATTATAACTTTGTAAGTGAAAAGCTTAAGTCGAAATTAAAATCGGCAGAAATTTTACAACAAGTTTTTCATTCAGATCATTGCCCCGTTGTGGTTGAACTGTTGTAAAAACAGTTTACTGCTAAAAACGACAAAAAAGTAACTTTTGTCCAAGCTACAAAAATATTAATTCTTATTGTAATTCAAACATATAATTCAATATTTTTTTCATTTCCTCTTGTTAGATATTGAAAAGTATCCTACTTTTGCACCCTGAAAATTTAACAAAAATTGTAAAAAATTATGTTAAAAAACAGACTATCACTGCAAAATAGACAATCAATAATTATAAACAATTAAATTTTTAAAAATGAAAAGAAGAGGCATTTTAGCACTTATGGTGGCAATTTTCGCCCCAATTCTATCCATGGCAAGTGAAGCCGATTTAAAAATTCCGGAAGAAATAAAAGGACAATCCATATTATATTATGGTTTTGTTATTACTATTTTGGGATTACTTTTTGGATTATATCAATTCATGAAAGTAAAAAAACTTCCTGCTCACAAATCAATGTTAGAGATTTCGGAAGTTATTTATCAAACTTGTAAAGCTTATTTAGTTCAACAAGGTAAATTTCTTGCAATTCTTTTCTTATTTATTGGTGCTGCTGTAGCAGGTTATTTTGGATTTTTATCACCAATTGGCGAAACAGCTGCTGCAAGATTTGGTTCTGTAGCTTTAATCATTGGCTGGACTGTTATTGGTATTCTAGGTTCTTATGCAGTAGCTGCATTTGGAATTAGAATGAATACACTCGCTAACTCACGTATGGCTTTTGCTTCATTAAGAAAAGATCCATTAAAACTTCTTAATATTCCTTTAAATGCAGGTATGAGTATTGGAGTAGTTCTTATTTGTGTTGAATTACTTCTTATGCTTGTTATTCTGTTATTTATGCCAGGAGAATTAGCTGGTGCTTGCTTTATTGGTTTTGCTATTGGTGAATCATTAGGTGCTTCTGCACTTCGTATTGCCGGTGGTATTTTTACAAAAATCGCTGACATAGGTTCAGATTTAATGAAAGTTGTTTTCAAAATTGGTGAAGACGATCCACGTAACCCTGGTGTTATTGCTGACTGTACTGGCGACAATGCTGGTGACTCAGTTGGACCAACTGCTGACGGTTTTGAAACTTACGGTGTAACTGGTGTTGCGTTAATTTCTTTTATTTTACTTGCTGTTGGTGGTGCTGCGTTAGGTATGACTGATATTATTACAAGTGACTTAAAAGTAAAATTATTGGTTTGGATATTTGTAATGCGTATTTTAATGATTGTAACATCTGTTGTTGCTTTCTATATTAATGGTATTTTCAGTAATGCTAAATATAAAGGAAAAGAAGATTTAGATTTTGAAGCTCCTCTTACAAGTTTAGTTTGGATTACTTCTTTACTTTCTATTGTAGTAACATTTGGTGCTTCTTATGTTTTAATTCCAGATTTAAATGGTAATACTGATATGTGGTGGATATTATCAACTATTATTAGTTGTGGTACCATTGGTGGTGCTTTAATTCCTGAATTTACTAAAATATTTACTTCGCCTAAATCGGCTCACGTGCAAGAAGTTGTTGCTGCTGGTCGCGAAGGTGGTTCTTCATTAGTAATTCTTTCAGGTTTAGTTGCTGGTAATTTTTCAGCTCTATGGACAGGTTTTGTATTTTTCGTTTTAATGTTTGTTGCTTATTTTACAAGCTCAATCGGACATTTAGAGACACTAATGATTTATCCATCTATTTTTGCCTTTGGTCTGGTTGCTTTTGGATTATTAGGTATGGGTCCTGTTACTATTGCAGTTGATAGTTATGGTCCGGTTACAGACAATGCACAATCAGTATATGAACTTTCTTTAATTGAAGATGATAAAGAAAAAGCTTCTTCTGAAATACAAAAAGAATTTGGTTTTAAACCCGATTGGGAAAAATCAAAACATTATCTTGAGGCTAATGATGGTGCCGGTAATACATTTAAAGCAACTGCAAAACCAGTATTAATTGGTACTGCTGTTGTGGGTGCAACAACAATGATCTTTGCTTTGATTTTAATGATTGAAAAAACTTTAGGTGTAAAACCTGAAGAGATTCTTAATCTTTTAAATCCATATACTATCCTTGGTTTTATTCTTGGTGGTTGTGTTATTTACTGGTTTACCGGTGCTTCAATGCAAGCTGTTACTACTGGTGCATACAGAGCTGTTGAATATATTAAGAAAAATATCAACCTTGATCCTAATGCTCCTAAAAAAGCGGATACTGCTAAGTCTGTTGAGGTTGTGAAAATCTGTACTCAATATGCTCAAAAAGGTATGTTTAATATCTTTATTGGTATTTTCTTCTTTGCTTTAGCTTTTGCATGTCTTTCTTCACCTTCTGGTGTTGGTGGTGTTAATGCAGTTTCATTATTTATCAGTTATTTGATTTCTATTGCTGTATTTGGTTTATTTCAGGCTATTTTTATGGCTAATGCCGGTGGATGTTGGGATAATGCAAAAAAAGTTGTAGAAGTTGATTTGAAAGAAAAAGGAACACCATTACATGATGCAACAGTAGTTGGTGATACTGTTGGTGATCCATTCAAAGATACCTCTTCAGTTGCTTTAAATCCTGTTATTAAATTCACCACTTTATTTGGTTTATTAGCAATGGAAATTGCAATCTCCGAAAACTTTAGAGAATATGCCCCATATGCTGGTGTTGCTTTCTTAATTATTGCCTTAGTTTTTGTTTGGAGATCATTCTACAAAATGAGAATCGAGAAATAGTATTCGTTTAGATTATATTATTAAAGCCGCTTCAATTTTGAAGCGGCTTTTTTATTTTATTTCTTAGTTGTTTGCTACTCGAAGTTGCAAATAGAAATTGTTCCTCAGCCGCTCTGCGGCTGAGGAACAAGCTAGAATGTTAGTTCGAGTTCAATCGAGAACTAAAGGGAGTTTTAGCTTAAGTCAATGACATTGCTGCCGCAAATCAGCATGACAATATCCTCAATCCTTGTTTCGTGTCCTCACGAAACAAGAAAATATTACGATTATTGTCAAATTAGATGCTTCTCCGCCGCGGCGTAGAAGCATGACAATATAGAGATCCATCTTCTTTGGTTCGTTCTCGTTAAAATTTAGAAATTCTTCAAAAACCTGTTAGGTCTAAAAAAACAAAAACCCATTTCAGATCTGAAACGGGTTTCTTATAATTTGTTTTAATAGCTTATCCTAATTCACTAATTTTTTCCAATTGATGAAGATCAAGAATTTTGATTTTTCTACCATCAATTTCAATAACTTTTTCCTGAGCAAAAGTACTAAGAGTTCTAATAGCATTAGAATTTGTCATATTACTTAAACTGGCGAGATCTTCACGTGATAAATGGGCTTTAATAGTTTTCTGATCATCTTCAACACCATAAGTGTCTTTTAATACAAGAATAGATTCTGCTAACCTGCCTCTAACATGTTTTTGAGTTAATGTTACACAACGGCTGTTTGAAAATCCAAGCTCGGTAGCCAAAGATTTTAAAATAATCATTGTTAGCTCTGAATTGTCGTTAAGCACTTCAAATAAAGCGTCTTTCTCGATTACGCATACAGAGCTGTTTTCTAATGTGATAGCAGTTGCAAGATAATTTTCTTCGGCAAAAAGCGCGCGATAACCAATAAACCCAACAGGTCTTGCAAGTCTAACGATTTGCTCGCGACCGCCTACACCTTCTTTAAATAATTTTACTTTTCCTTCGGATAAACTGATTAATCCGGTAGGTTTATCACCTTCGCGATAAATAATTTCATTTTTCTTATATCCTATACAGGAATGGTGCTGTCTCAAAAAGTCAATCTGACTTTTTGGAAGTTTGCCAAATATTGACGTGGGGTTGTCAATACAGTTACAAATCTGGTTTTTATATGTTTTCATTATATAATTATAGCTATAATTCCTTATTTTATACCACAAATATAGAGTATTTGTAGTTAATTTAAATTATAAAACATAAAAATTATTTTTAATGCAACCTAAATTCGCTTTTATTAGTCATATGTTCAAATATGAAGCGTTTTTTTAAGAATTTTTTTGTTTCTGACATTTTATTCTTAAATTTGCTGCTAAACAAACGAATCAATTGTTTAACTAAAATCCATTAAAATGAAAAGATTACTACTTTTTTCTCTGGCAATCGGTATCACAATAGGTGCTGTTGCTCAAAACAAATTTGCTGTTCGTAATAATAACCTGCTTCCTAAAAAAGCAAATGTTACTAATGTAGCTGAGGTTGATATTCCTTACCTTCCATCAGTAAAACCTCACGGAGCTCACACAAAAGCTCTTAATGGTGTTCAAGTTGGAACTTCAGGTAATGTTTTTGGTTACCTTTTAGGTGCTCAAAACTGGTTAGATTATAATCCAGCTACAAATGCTGTTATGTTTACTCACCGTAGAGGTGGTGCATGGGGTGGTAGTAGTGGCGACTTAGTATGTAAATTTTCTACAGACTGGTTTAACACTTTACATGACTCTGTTTTATTCTTAAACACAGGAGCTCATTTTTATCGTTATCCAAGTGGTGTTATTTATAATCCTGCTGGAAATACAAACGTAGACAATGCTTTTGCTGTAGTTGGTGGACCACTTTTAATGTCTGCATTTGGACATAATTACTATTGTTCACAAAAATTAGACGCAACACTTTTGGATACTAATTATATTCCAATAGTAGCTCCTTATACAGCTTTAGAAAGAACCAATTTATCAGGTGGAAATGGTAATGTTTATATGCAATCACAAGATGATGATGGTACAAATTATTTCCCATATGTAAAAGTTAGAAAAGGTGTATTTAATACAACAACAAATGCTTTTGACTGGTCATTGGTACAAACACAATTAGGAAGATTATTTGGTAAACGTATATTTGGTAATGGTGCTTCTGATGCTGACTATGCATGGAATCAGGCTTGGGCAAACGACGGAATGACTGGTTATGCTTTCTGTACTGGTATTGACTCTACAATGAAACATTTTCAGGGTGCCCAGCTTCCACAAATCTGGAGAACAGTTGATGGTGGTGTAACATATCAGACTTTAGCTCCTTTTGCTTGTTTTGATGCTTTAACTAATTTAACTGACTCTATCTGGCCAACAATGGCTTCAGTAACAGGTGGCGGTACTTTAGAATACAGACCATTCTTTAACGCTGGTTCAACTTTGGATGATAATACACTTCCAGGTGTTGTTGATGCAAACGGTAATTTACATATGGCAGCTATTATCGAAGGTTATTATTCAAACTACGTAGGTGTTGAAGATTCTACAGGTTATTCATATACAAATCATCCAAAATTCTTATTTGATGTAATTTATGATTGGCAAACACAACTTTGGGATGTTCGTTTTATTGATGTAATTAATTCAGCAGTTGTTCTTGATGATAATGGCGCAGCAGTTGTTTCTTCATCAGGTAACATGGGTTGGGAGCATTATATTAATGTTTCTCGTAGTGATGATGGTAATGTGATTTTCTTCACATGGACTGATACAGATCCTTCATATGGTACAGATAATATCGTTCCAGATATTAAAGGTCGCGCTTGGAGAATTACAGACAATATGGCTACAGCTTCAAAGAATTTTACAGATCCTAATGGTGGTTTATATTATTATGTAAATACAGCTGATATTGCTGCAAAGAATGGCAGTACTTATTCTATTGGCTTAACTTATATTGATGTTGCTGGTGATGGTGGAAATAATGGTGATGGTCCACAAATTCTTTATTTTGCAACTGATGTGAATTTTGACGAATCTGAATTTACAGTTTCTGTTCCTGCTTCTGATCCTTTAGTACTTGGAGCATCACCTTGTTTAACAGGTGTACCTTCAACAGAAGTTAACACAATGTCTGTTTCACAAAACTATCCAAACCCAGTAAATGGAATTACAAATATTAAAGTTACTTTAGCTGAAACTTCTAATGTTGCTGTAGAAATTACCAACATGGTTGGTCAATTAGTTTCTAAAGTTGATAAAGGTCGTTTAGCTGCAGGTAGCCACGGTATTAATTTAAACGTTGCTAACTTAAACAGTGGAATTTATTTCTATACTGTAACAGCTGGTACACAAAAAATAACAAAGAAAATGATTGTTGAATAAACAATTTGTTATAATAAACTGAAAGCCCCGCAAATGCGGGGCTTTTTTATTTCCTGTCATTCAGAACGTCCGCCGCGACGGCAATGTCATTGACTTATGAAAATGTAATTTTGTTAATCTATTTGCTTACTTCTCGATACGCTTTGCTACTCGAAGTTGCAAATAGAAATTGTTCCTCAGCCGCTCTGCGGCTGAGGAACAAGCAAGAATGCTAGTTCGAGTTCAATCGAGAACTACAGGGAGTTTTAGCTTAAGTCAATGACATTGGTCGCAGCGGACAGGATGACAAAACACCTTATTGTCATTCAGAGCGAAGCGAAGAATCTAGTGTAGTATTTCGAACCAGATCCTTCATTCCGCTATGCTTCTCCGCCGCGGCGGACAGAGTGACAATAGTAGAATGTTACTCTGATTTATATTGCTACTATTGTTTTATCTCCAACAGTTAACAGTATGTATATGTATTGTATATTTTAGTGGTTCGTAAAGACACTAACCGCAGGTTTTAGTAAAACATATTTATTTTTAATTCTGGTGTATGCCAAAGAATAAATTGTTTTGTAAATTTTCTAGAATTACAATAATAGGTTAATACACTTTGTTAGGATACTAGGTTGCTTTGTTAGGAAAGTATAGTTTTTAATTTGTATAATAAAAGGTTATTTTTAACCTAGCTAAATTATTTCTAAAAAAATAAAATTTCGCAAGCAACCATTTATGCTTTTATTTGTTCTTATAAAAGACATTAAAGAGCATTAAGAATAATAAATTTAAATATATATATTAACCAAAAACAAATAACATGAAAAAATTATTACTATTATCTATTGCTATAGGTATCATGGTTGGTACTTATGCTCAAAACAAATTTGCTGTTCGCAAAAATGTTGTTTTTCAAAATAAAGAGATTTCTAAAAATGTTGTAGGGATGGATGTGCCCTATACTCCGTTATTATTAAAACCCAATGGAGCAAAGAAAAAATCTGTTAATCCTGTTAAGATTGGAACTTCCGTAAACCTTTTTGGCTTTGTAATTACAAAGACAAACTGTTTAGATTATGATCCTGCAACTAATACTGTAATGTTTACTCACCGTGCAGGTGGAGCTTGGGGTGGTAGTGGTGCCGATATACGCTGCAAATTTTCAACAGATTGGTTTGCCGTAGACGGTATAGGGCAATTTACTGCAAATACTGATTCTGTAGTTTTTGTAAATGATGGAACGCATTTACGTCGTTATCCAAACGGAGTTATTTATAACCCTGCAGGTAATACAGATTTTCATAATGCTTTTGCTGTAATTTGTGGCCCGGTAACAGGTAGTACAAGTTGGACAGATACTTATTTTCATTCAGAAAGACTAGATAAAACTCTTTTGAGTAATTTTTACCACCCTCTTGTTGCACCAGAAACAGGTTTGGAAACTATTAATTTATCGGGTGGAAATGGTAATCTTCATATACTTTCTCAGGATGATGATGGAACTAACTATTTGCCTTATGTTAAAGTCAGAAATGGTATTTTTAATTCAACTACTAATGCTTTTGACTGGTCGTTAACACCAACACAAATTACAAGATTATGGGGTTCACGTATATTTAGCGGTGGTGCTGTTGATGCAAATTTTGCATGGAATCAGGCATGGGCTAGCGATGGTCTTATAGGTTATGCCTTTTGTGTAGGAATAGATTCTACTATGAAATATTTTCAGGGAGCACAGCTTCCACAAATAGCTAGAACCACTGATGGTGGTTTAACATATCAAACAATAACACCTTTTGCATGCTGGGATCATTTAACTAATTTAACTGACTCAATATGGCCAACTATGGCTTCAGTAACAGGTGCCGGTACTTTAGAATACAGACCATTTTTTAATGCAGGATCTACTTTAGATGACAATACACTTCCAGGTGTTGTTGATGCTAATGGTAATTTACATATGGCAGCTATTATCGAAGGTTATTATTCAAACTATGTAGGTGTTGAAGATTCTACAGGTTATTCATATGCAAGTCATCCAAAATTCTTATTTGACGCTATTTATGATTGGCAAACACAACTTTGGGATGTTCGTTTTATTGACCAGATTTATTCTACAGTTGTTGAAGATGCAAGTGGTGCCGCTTTTACTACCTCTCCACCACCAAATGTAGGTTACGAGCATTTTATTAATGTGTCACGAAGTGCTGATGGTAATGTTATTTTTTACACATGGACAGATACTGACCCATCATACGGAGCAGAAAATATTTCTCCATATATAAAGAGTCGTGCGTGGAATATACAAACAAATATGGCTACGCTATCAAAGAATTTTGTAGATCCACTTGATGGTGGTTTATATTTTTATGTGAATACAGCTGATGTTGTTAAAAAACAAGGGAGCACATATTCAATTGCAATGACTTATATTGATGTGGCTGGCGATGCCGGTTCTAATGCTGATGCAGCACAAATTGAATATTTTATAACTGATGCAACATTTGATGAATCTGAATTCACAGAAATTTATCTCCCTTCAAATATGGGTGTATTATGTCAGTGTTGTTGGACTTGTTGCACAGGAATTAATAATAATGAAAGTAATAAATTTTCAGTTTCTCAAAACTATCCAAACCCTGCAAATGGAGCAACGAGTATAAAAGTTACTTTAACTGAAACTTCAAATGTTACTGTAGAAATTACCAACTTGGTGGGACAATTAGTCTCTAAAATAGATAAAGGTATTTTAGCTGCAGGAAATCATAGCATTAATTTAAATACTGCAAGTTTAAACAGTGGAATTTATTTCTATACAGTAACAGCAGGTACAGAAAAAATAACAAAGAAAATGATTGTTGAATAAACAATTTGTTATAATAAACTGAAAGCCCTGCAAATGCGGGGCTTTTTTATTTCCTGTCATTCATAGCGTCCGCCGCGGCGGACGCTATGCTTCTCCGCCGCGGCGGACAGGATGACAAAACACACTATTGTCATTCAGAGCGAAGCGAAGAATCTAGTGTGTAATACCTACACTAGATTCTTCATTTCGTTACACTTCATTCTGAATGACAAAAAACAATGTGTAAACAGAAAATAAATTTAATCTTTCTTGTAATACTTTAAATTCAGTTCTTTGCCATCAAAAACAGCATAACTGAAATTAGAAATCCAGTCACCAAGATTAACGAATTTTGAATTTTCTTTTAATTGAAATTCATATGGAACATGTCTGTGTCCGAATACAAAGAAATCAAAATGTTCTTTTTCCAGTTTTCTTTTTGCATATGCAATTAAGCGTTCTTTATGTTCGCCAAGAAATTTAAGGTTATCGGATTTATCATAATGTCTGCTTCCCTGTGACCAGTTAATTCCAATCCACATGGTAAAATTTGGGTGCAGTCGTTTAAAGAACCATTGAACTATTTTATTTAAAAAGATTTTCTTTAAAATTTTAAACCCGGTATCGTTCGGACCAAGTGCATCGCCATGTGCAATTAAAAAACGCTTACCATTAATTTCGCGAATATATTTTTCTCTGTGTAAAATTACACCTGTTTCTTTATCAAGATAATTAAATATCCATAAATCATGGTTACCTGTAAAATAGTGAACAGGAATGCCACTATCGCAAATCTCTGAGAGTTTCCCAAGAAAACGCGTAAACCCTTTAGGAACTACTCTTTTATGCTCAAACCAGAAATCGAAAATATCGCCTACCAGATAAATTTCTTCAGCATCATGTTTAATTTCGTCAAGCCATTTTACCAGAAGTTTTTCGCGTACAAGGCTCTTATCGTGGTTAGGTAAACCAAGGTGTGCATCTGATAAAAAATATGTTTTTTTATTTGTCATTAAAACATTATTGGTAATGAAGTGTTGTATTTAAACGGGACTAATTTAGAAAAATTAAGCGTAAATCTGATTTTTTCAGTATAACCATTTGTATATAATTCGTTAGTGCTTTTCACATCAGTTGACATTTTAACCGGGAAATATATTACAAATATATCAGGAATTACTTTAAATTCAATTCCTACTTCATATGGCAATGCAGTAGAGCCACTCCATGCTTTTGCTGCATTTTGATATGTAGCAATGTTAAAATATAACGAAATTGGAACAGGAACTGGGAATGCAGCTTCAAGGTTTAAAGAAGTCATCCATGCATTTGATTGAATTGGTGTATATATTCCAAATCCACCTTCGTTTTTAATAAACTGATGTGACCATGGGTTATGTATTGTTGTTATACCAGAGCGGTCAGGGAATACTTCAGAATAAGAATAATCATTTTTGTTTTGTGTTCCTGAAACATGAAAATTATACATTCCCATGTTACTGTTGTTATAAAAGAATGTTCCTGCAAAAAACCTTGCACTAAAACCAGTTTTTCTGTTTTTGTAATTTATTCTCCATGAGCAGTCTGCCCACCCTTTTAAAAAGGAGGGACCGCTTTCAACATTAAATTTAAAGTCAACAGGCATTACTTTAGAGTAACTGCGATAGCAGAGAGAGGCATTAATAAAAAGATTATAAACAGAATCAGCATATAAATCTGTTGCGTAAGTTGATTTAATTACAGATTTCCATTGTCTTAATGGGAAAGCAGGATTTCGTTTAAATAAAATATTTATACCCGCTTCTGTTTTTTGCCACGTTGTTAATTCTGCATCTTTTCCGGTATCAAATTTATTGTATTCTGCAAAAACAGAAATTTTTTGGAGATTTAAAATTCCAGGATAAAAATTATATTCAGAATAGCCTATACCTGTTAACTTGTTTGAATTAATTCCATACATTGGCATAAGCCTATACTGTACTTTGCGTTCTGTTACAAATGGGTTATAAAATAGTAATCCGGGCATTAATCCATCGCTTGTATTCCACCCAATAACAGGGGTGTAAAATAATTGAGTTTTAGCAGGATTTTCAAGTAGTCCTAAAAAACGTAACTCAAGTGGTTCTGCTTTTTTAAATATACCTTTTGTTCTTATGGCATTATTTGTACGTTTTATTTCAAACATTAAATTGTTCGGATCAATTACTATTTTATCGAAATCTTTTTCAGCTATTTCGAAGCTTTTTTTACTTAAAAACCCTTTATGAAAAGAAGTGCCAATAATTTGATTATCTTTTAAAAGTGAAATATAAACAGGGGAATTGAGTTTTCCTTTATTTTTAATGATTATATTGTAATTATTGTTATATATTTTTATTTTTTGAATTTTGTAATCTGAATGATATGTATTATTTAATATTCCGGTATAAAACCAATTTATATCTTTATTACTGTTCTCATTAAATATTTGCTGTAAGTCAGCCGGATATGGATGCCTGAACTGCCATTTGTTGAAGTATAACATCATGCAACTATCAAACGATGCTTTTCCTAATGAATTATATAAATAATTCATTGCATTAGCTCCTTTCATGTATGCAACAATTCCATAATTTTCAGGTAAAAATTTTTCAGAATGTAGTCCAAGTGCTTGGTCTGAGCCATTTCTCATAATATAATCACAGGCTAAACTATTAACATCAAATGGTGATTTAATTGATGTTCCAAAAAGTTTTGAAACTTTACCAATATCACCATAATACCCTTTGTTATTTTTAATTTCGGAAGTATATCGTTGCTCATAAAAGCTATTTATTCCTTCATCCATCCATGGGTGTTCTCTTTCATTTGATCCTAAAATGCCATAAAACCAATTATGACCAACTTCATGAACAATTACATTTTCTAATCCTTCGGCATTTCCTGATTTTCCTATATTTGTAATCATTGGGTATTCCATTCCTCCACCTGCGCCAAGAGCAGATTCAACGGCTGTGCATTGTGTGTATGGATAATTGCCAATCCATTTCGAGTAATAATAAACGCCATTATTTACATAATTAATAGCATTTTTCCACAGGTTACCTTCAATATTTGTGAAATATACGTATGTTGTTACGGTTTTTTGACTGTTTGGTAATTTTACTTCACCTTTAAGAATATGAAACCTTTTATCGGCAAACCATGCAAAATCATGTATGCTATCTTGGACAAATCTTATGGTTTTAAAATTTGATGAAGATACTGGAAATCTTAAATCGTTTTTATTGTAAGTTGTTATTTGTGTTGTCTCGTTAATTATATTTTCTATTCTTTGAATTTCTTCAGGATTTTGTAAAACCCCGGTAGCTGCTACAGAATAATTCTCGGGTAAGGTAATTGATACATCAAATTTTCCGAATTCAGAATAAAACTCTCCCTGATTTAAATATGAAAAATGATGCCATCCATACATGTCATAAACTGCCGGCTTCGGATACCATTGCGTTATTTGGTATGATTGTCCATAATGCCCGAGTCGTGAAAAATCATCGCCCGGTATTTTTACAAAAAAAGGAGTTGTAATTGTTATTGACTTTCCGGGTAACAATGGTTCATTTAATAACAATTTACAAATATCTGTTGTGTCTTTTGAATTTTCCCATTTTGCGGCGTTGTTATCTATTTTAAAATCTAAGCTGTCAATATAACCATATGACGTGTTGGGGGCATTAAAAAAACTCAGGTTATTACTTCTTTGCATTTGCAAAGCCATTGGAGTTGAGGTATTGCTATATCCATTAGGCCATAAATGAAAGTAAATAAAACTAAGAGTATCATTTGAATTATTAGTATATATTAATTCTTCAAAAGCCGATAACGTATTTTTTTTATCGTCAAGTTTTACTGAAATATTGTAATCTACACGTTGTTGAAAATAGTTTTGTGCTGCCAGACTAAGAGGCAGAAGAAATAAAAATGTCAAAAAGTGTTTAATGTTTTTCAGAGATTATATACGAATAAACGAAATTATTTCTTTTTGTAAATTTCAGTTAATGCATTAATTAAATCTTGTCCACGTAAATTCTTTGCTACAATTTTTCCTTTAGGATCAATTAAGAAATTAGAGGGAATGCTTTGAACTCCATAAAGCTTTGCAGGAGCACAATTCCAGTATTGTAAATCGCTTCCATGTTTCCACTGCCATAAATTATCTTTTTGAATTGCTTTAGTCCATTCGTTTTTATCTTTATCTAACGAAACCTGAAAAACTCTGAATCCCTTTTTCTGAAACTGATTAAATGCCTGCAATACTGCTGGGTTTTCCTGACGACATGGGGAGCACCATGAAGCCCAGAAATCTAACAAAACATAGTTCCCTCTGAATGATGAAAGTTTTATCATGTTTCCTTCAGGTGAAGGAACTTCAAAATCAGGTGCTTCCATTCCTTCTTGTGCTTTATTGTTTTGCATTTGTTGTTGTGCAAATTGTTGCTTTAATTCAACAATCTGACTATGGTATTCTTTTGTATGTTTTGAATTTGGACTTTTTGCCATTAAAGCAGAATCAATTAAATGAAAATACGGAGCATCCATTTCATAACTAAAAACAGGATTACGGCTATCAAATGATTGGTAAATGGCAGGCAAACATGCGAATGATGAAGGGTTGTTTTTTATAAAATTAAAAACAGATTGACGGTGATTTACAATTATTGCATTACTTTCATTATTAAACAACGTTCTCATTGAATCCATACTTGCACTATCTGCTGTAACAACTTTTTCATCGTAAAATTTTTGTATTTTTAAAAATGAAGCGTTAAGGTTTTCCTGAAGTTCTTTAATTTGTTCAGATGTCTTTGAGCCTGTTACTTTATAATTATTTGCAAAATTTGTTGTATCTGTTTCAATAGTAATATTATCTACTGAGTCAATATATAATAAAATAGGATTTAATTTATTAAAATACAAGTTGAAAAAATCAGCTTCTGAGATTTTACCTTCAAAACTAAAGCTATTGTCATCTTCTATTTTTACAGAATCTGTTTTACTTGATGAAGAAAGAAAAATTACTTTTCCTTTTCCACCAGTTACTTTTCCTGTTATTGTGTAACCACTATTACTGCTACTGCATGAGTAAAGAAATATTAATATTCCTATAAAAAATATTGTTGTTCTCATAAAAAGGATTTAAAAAAACAAAATTAATTTAATATTCAATTGATTTAATAAATTACAATTGCAATTTCGTAAAAAGACTAATATTTTAAAATTTTTTAATAATTAATCCGAATTTGTTCATTTTAATCGAAATAAGTATATGCTTATTAAAAAGCAAAATTTAAGCTATGGGTTTATTTAAAACTAATATAAAAGATTAAATTATCTTTGTTGTTTAAAAAAGTGGATTGACAGAAATAGAAGATAATATTAGCACAAATCTTACTTACCCGGTTATAACAACAGGTACATTCGATGGATTACATTTGGGACATCAGAAAGTTCTGGCTGAAACAATTCGTATTGCAAATAAATATAATGGAACGCCTTCTGTTTTAACTTTCTGGCCTCATCCCCGTCATGTATTAGGAAAGGGCGAGTTTAGTCTGTTAAACACATTTGAAGAAAAAAAACAATTATTTAATAATCTTGGAATTGAACACGTATTTTACCAACCTTTTACACTTGATTTTGCAAAACTGAGTTCGGAAGAATATGTAGAAAAAATTCTTGTCAAAAAGTTAAAAGTTAAAGTTTTAGTTGTTGGTTACGATCATCAGTTTGGAAAAGAGCGTACAGGTAAATTTGAAACTTTGGGTGAATTGGCCGAAAAATTTAATTTTAAACTTGAAAGAGTTGCAGCATTGGATATGGATGGATTAAATGTAAGTTCTACAAAGATTCGAACTGCACTTGAAGTTGGAAATGTTAATCAGGCAAATAAAATGCTTGGGTACGATTATTTTATTTCGGGAACTGTTGTTGAAGGTTTTAAGGTTGGAAGAGAAATTGGATTTCCCACTGCAAATATTAAATTAACTGACGATAAAAAATTACTTCCAACTGACGGAGTATATGCAGTATATGCAAAAGTAGAAGAAAAATTTTATCAGGGAATGTTAAGTATAGGATACAGACCAACATTTGAAAATCAGCCTCATGTAAGATCTGTAGAAGTTAATCTTTTTAATTTTTCAAAAGAGATTTACAATATGCCTATAGCTATATACTTTATTGAACGATTAAGAGATGAGGTTAAATATAAAAGTATTGATGAATTGATTTCTCAGTTACATATTGATAAAGAGAATTCTATTAATTTGCTTAAGTCAACCCCCAAAATGCCTGATTGTTTAAAATAGCTTGCTTCTTTTAATAACAAACGCCTGTAAAACTTCGCTAAAATTTTCATTAATATCTGCCTCTACAAGATCTATTTGATATTGTCCGCATTTTAATTTAAGCTGACTTAAAAATTTTTGCATTGAAATAGTGTATTCTTCGCGGATATTATTGGGATTTAATTTTAGTTCAGCTCCGCTTTCCATATCAATAAAACGAAAAGGTCTGTTTCCAAAAGAAAATTCCTGCTCAAGTTTTTTGTCGGTCACATGAAATAAAATTACGTCATGCTTTTTGTGTCTTAAATGTTGTAATGCCGCAAAAATTTCTTCCGGATCCTCTGAAGAAATCATATCACTAAATAGTATTATTAACGAACGTTTGTGTGTGTTTTCGGCAATAATATGTAATGATTTTGCTGCCGATGTAGTTCTTTTTAATGCAGTAAAATTCGGGTTGATTAGCTTTTGAAGTTCATTAAACAGGTGACGGGCATGAACTGATGATAATCTTGAAGGAGTTTGCAAATCAATTTCATTACTGAATAGTGTAAGACCAACTGCATCTCTTTGACGGCGCAAAAGATGAATTAAGGCAGCTGCAGAAACAACTGAAAATGTAAGCTTTGATAATTTTTTATTATCCTGATATGGGAAAAGCATTGAAGATGAAGTATCGATAACGATATAACTTCTTAGATTTGTTTCCTCTTCATATTTTTTCACAAATAATTTATCTGTTCTTCCATATAATTTCCAGTCGATATGTCGTGTGCTTTCACCTGTATTATAAATACGATGTTCGGCAAACTCAACTGAAAAACCATGAAACGGACTTTTATGTAGCCCAGTAATAAAACCTTCAACTACGCTTCCGGCAACTAATTCCAGATTGTCGAGTTCGTGAATCTGGTCAAGTTTTAATGGGAATAAAGTATTTTGCATATTACAAAGGTAATTTAAAACTCAAAAATGAAATAAAAGAATTAATTATATTAGTAACTTCACAAAATAAAAAGCGTTAAATACGTTATTAGTATTAAAACAAAAATGGGAGCAAATAAATTTACATATAAGGAATTTTTGAAGCTTTTTAATATTTCAAAGCATCAATTTATTCTAAAAACAAAGTCATTTGTTTATTTTATTCCCATAAATGGCTATAACTCATTTAATGAAAATGGTTTTGTAGCTCATAACGAAACCAATGGCAGTATTGAAATTTTATCATATTCTGATATAATAGAAGTTACGGTTGACAGTAAAAAATACCTTTATTAAAACTTTTTTTATTAAATATTTACTAACAATCGTTTTTTAATTAAAAATAACCTATTTTTGACAAAATTTTTAATCATTTAAATTAACAAGGTAATTATGAACATTTTTGTTGGAAGTCTTCCCTTTAGCGTAAAGGAAACTGAATTAAAAGAATTTTTTGAAGAATACGGTGAAGTAACATCTGTAAAGATTATTACTGACAAATTCTCAGGAAGAAGCAAAGGTTTTGGGTTTATTGAAATGTCAGATGACGAATCAGCTCAAAAAGCTATTAATGAATTAAACGGAGCTGAAATCGGTGGCCGTAAAATTGTTGTAAATAAAGCTGAAGAGAAAAAAGAAGGCAGCCGTCCACCAAGAGGTGACTATAGAGGCGGTAATGGCGGCGGTGGCCAAAGAGGCGGCGGTGGCTATAACAGAGAAGGTGGAAACCGTAGATTTTAATCTTTAAGAAAATTTATTTTTCAATATAAATTAACCTCACCGGAAACGGTGGGGTTTTCTTGTTTATTATAAACTGTAACGTATAAACTGTCAAAATAATTCATTGGTTGTTAATTTAACACTAAAAGATTAGTATAAACTAAAGCAAATCATTTACAATTATGTAAATTTGTATAGAATAATACTTTTGGCAATGAAACTATTTATATCATTTTTAATAGCTGTTTTAATTCTTGTTGTTTTTACTAAAACAGGGTTTTCACAAAAATCATATCATACTGATTCAATAGATGTATTACATTATGATATTCATTTAGATATTTCAGATATTGCCAGTCAGAATATTGGTGGGCATACTGAGCTAATAATAAAACCAAAATATAATAATCTGCATAAAGTTCAATTAGATTTGTTATCATTTTTTATTGATTCAGTAATGGTTAATGGAAATAAGCAAATTTATTGGGATTATGATGACACATTACTTTCAATACCACTTACGCAGATAGCAAATGTTTCAGATACTTTAACTGTAGTTGTTTATTATTATGGACATCCTCAGGAGGATCCTGGAGCAAGTCATTGGGGTGGTTTTAAATTCACATCACATTCTGCTTATAATCTCGGGGTAGGATTTGAAGCTATACCACATAATTTTGGAAGATGCTGGTTCCCGTGCAATGATAATTTTACCGATAGGGCAACTTATGATTTCAGAATTATAGTTCAGGCTACATCGGGTCATGTTGCAGTTTGTAATGGAACATTGTTAGGAAAAGACACTAATTGTGTATGTACAGGTAAAAGCGAGTTTCATTGGAAATTGTCCAATGAAATACCCACTTATTTAGCATCTGTTGCAGTTGATGATTATGTGTTATTGCCTGATACATTTAATGGTATGCTTGGAGCAATTCCAATCCAGATTTGGGTAAGACAACAAGATTCTTTAAAAGCAGTTAATTCTTTTTTAAATCTTGGAAATATTCTTTCACTTTTTGAAAATAAATTTGGACCATATCGTTGGGAAAGGATAGGTTATGTGGGAGTTGATTTTAATTCAGGAGCAATGGAACATGCAACTTCTGTTGCATATCCAAATTTCTGTATAACCGGCAATAATGCATATGAAGAACTATATACGCATGAGCTTGCACACTCCTGGTTTGGTAATTTAATAACGTGCAATACAGCTCAGGATATGTGGATAAATGAGGGCTGGGCAACATTTTCTGAAATGGTTTATGAAGAAGCGTTCTTTGGTAAAAATACTTTTCTTCTTAACAAAAGAGCGAAATTAAATAAAGTACTTAGATATAACCAGATTGAAGAAGGTGGTTACGTAACATTAAACCAGGTTCCGGATAGTATTACATACGGATCCTCATCTTATGATAAAGGTAGTTTGGTTGTACAGTCTTTAAGGTCGCATATGGGTGATAGTTTGTTCTATGTTTGCGTAAAAGCAATGCTTGACTCTTTTAAGTTTAAAGATATAAATTCGCAACAGATGAGTAACTACTTAAGTGCAAGGTCTGGCATGGATTTGAGTGGATTCTTTAACAGCTGGGTTTTTAGTTCTGGATTTCCTCATTTTTCTGTAGATTCTTTTTCTGTTGTACCAAATGCTTTAAACTATGATGTTACTGTTTATTCCCGAGAAAAATTGAGAGGACGTACAACTTATTCTGACGGAAACAGATTAGAAGTTACTTTTATGGATAGCTTATGGAATAAAACATCAAGAATTGTTGAAATTTCGGGTGGTATTGGCTCTGCAACTTTTACCATTCCATTTAGTCCTGTTTGTGCTTTTATGGATTTATATGAGAAAACAGATGATGCAACAAGTGATTTATATCAAACAATAAAAACAATAGGTACATTTAATTTCGATCAAACATATTTTGGCGGAACTGTGTCAGTTGTTACCGATTCCGCTTTTGTTCGTGCAGAGCATAATTGGGTTGCACCCGACAATTTTAAAAACCCTATTCCCGGAATTATTATTTCTAGAGAAAGATATTGGAAAATAGATGGTATTTTTCCACATAATTTTGTAATGCGTGGAAGGTTTTTTTATAACAAAACAACAAGCTCGGGTAATGGATATCTTGACATACAATTAATGACTAATGCAGCCGATTCGTTGGTTTTATTATATCGTGGAGGAGCGTGGGATGACTGGAAAATTATTCAAAGTACCAGAACTGGTAACATTAATTCCGGATTTATGTTTACAGATAGCCTTAAACCTGGAGAATATACACTTGGAATGAGAAACTGGCAGCTATATCAAAGTACAGGAAGTCTTTATATGGATTCAAATAATGAGATTAGAATTATTCCTAACCCTGCAAGCCAGACCTGTACTATAAAGTATGATTTTAAATCAGGTGATGAATTAAAAGTTATTGATGTACGTGGAAACATTATTAATTCGAAAAGTTCATTTAATTCTGAGAAAGAAATACAACTGGCAATTTCAAATTATAATCCCGGACTTTACTTTGTTCAGATTAGTTCAAAAAAAGGGAAGAGTATTACAGGTAGAATGGTTGTCGAATAATTAGTGCATTAACTTAAAAACTAATTCTTTTAAAAGCTCTGCAGGTTCTGTTTTTCCAGAATCAACACCTTTAGATTTTAAATCAAATTGTCTTATAATACTTATGTTTTGAACTGCTTTTTGTATAGAATAATGTTTTGCAGCTTTTGAATATTCATCAATAAAAAATGGGTTAACCCCCATTGCAGGTGCAAGAACTTCTCGTGATTTATTTGGTGTGGAGTGAAAAATTAAAATCCTAACAAAGTAGTCAAATAACGTTTTAATTGTAACTTGAATAGGATTATCATTTATGTTTTTTCCGAAATGATTTACAATTCTGTTTGCCTTTAATACTTCCTTAAATCCAACAGCTTTCTGTAATTCAAAATTGTTATATTCTTTACTTATTCCTATATATTTTTCAACATAATCTGAAGTGATTGTTTTTACTTCTTTAGGTAATACAATAAGAAGTTTATCTATTTCATTGGCTATTTTACATAAATCACTTCCCAGACTTTCTGCTATTAAATTAGATGCAGTAGGATCTATTCTTAATTGTTTTTGCGAAACATAGCCCGAAATCCATTCAGGTAATTTGTTATCATAAAGTTTTTTGCTATCTAATATTACTCCGTTTTTTTCAAGAAGTTTATAAAGTTTACGGTTTTTTTCAAGCGACTTATATTTTAAATTAATTACCAGTATTGTCGATTTTGGTGGATTCTCGGCATATAATAAAAACGGATTTATTTTTTTACTTTTCCCTGGTCCGTCGCTTCCATCAATTCCTTTTATGTTTTGAGCTTCCTTAATTATAACAACCTGATAATTTGCCATCATTGGAAATCTTTTGGAAGTTGTTATAACAGTTCCTAAATCAATGTCCTTACCGTAAAGTACAGTTTGGTTAAATGAGCGTTCGGCTTCAGTAAGTACATTGTTTGCAATATAATCGGTAACCTTATCAATATAATAGGCTTCGTCGCCCATTAAATAATAAATAGGTTTGTAAATCTTGTTGTTAAGTTCTTTTATTATTTGCTCGTAAGTCATAATTAAAATCCGTCATCAAAACGAAGATGTTTAACAGAACGCCCGTCATTTCTGATTTCTTTTAAAGCATCGATACCAATTCTTATATGATCTTCAACAAATTTTTCTGTTACTTTCTGATCGCTTTCTGCAGTTTTTACACCAGTAGAAATCATTGGCTGGTCGGAAACAAGAAGTAATGCACCGGATGGAATTCCATTAGCAAAACCTACAACAAAAATTGTAGCTGTTTCCATATCTATTGCCATTGCTCTGGTTTTTTCAAGATATTTTTTAAACCTGTCATCGTGTTCCCAAACTCTTTTGTTTGTTGTAAACACTGTGCCGGTCCAGTAATCACGTTTGTGGTCACGTATTGCCGATGAAACTGCACGTTGCAACGAGAACGCAGGTAATGCAGGAATTTCGGGTGGTAAATAATCGTTTGAGGTTCCTTCACTTCTTATTGCTGCTATTGGTAATATAAGATCACCTAATTCATTTTTCTTTTTTATTCCACCGCATTTTCCTAGAAACAAAACAGCTTTAGGAGCAATAGCACCAAGTAAATCCATTACTGTTGCAGCATTTGGACTACCCATTCCAAAATTTATAATTGTAATACCATCAGCACTTGCATTTGGCATTGCTTTGGTTAAACCAACTACAGGAACATCATGCCATTTGGCAAATAATTCAACATAAAGCTGAAAATTGGTAAGAAGAATAAGTTCTCCAAATTCGTTTAATGGTCTTCCGGTATATCGGGGAAGCCAGTTTGCAATAATTTCTTCTTTGGTTTTCATTTAATTTTCTTTTTGCAAAAGTAAGAATTATTATAAAAGCTACATTAAAGTTATTCTATATGATTTCAGAAAATATTTATCTGTATTTTTGTTATATTTAATATTCAATAAAATTGACATTATTATTTCATGACAATCCTGAATTTTCCTACATATCCTTTAAACATTAGGAAATTGCAACAAAAATTACAGGTTTTTGATCGTCTGAGAAAAAAATTTGTTGCATTAACTCCCGAGGAATGGGTTCGTCAGCATTTGGTTTGGTATCTTATCGAAGATTTAAAATTTCCCGAAGGGTTAATAAAACTTGAACATTCTTTTAGTGTAAATAATAATTCTGTAAGAAGCGACCTGGTGGTTTTTTCTAGCGAGGGAATTCCACTATTACTGGCAGAATGTAAGGCTCCTACAGTTAAAATCGGAAATGAGACTTTGCTTCAGGCTGGAAGATATAATATTGTTACTCGAACAAAAATTTTGTTAGTTACTAATGGTTTGTCGCATCTGTGTTGTAATGTGAATTTCGAAAATGGTCAAATTACTTTTATTAAGAAAATTCCTGATTTTAAGTCGATTTGATTTTGTTGCAAAAGAACATTTTTTTTTATTGGTTGAACTTTACTACCTTAGCACGTTTTCATTTCAGAAATGTCAGGCAAGCAAAGAAAATACGGCTTTCTTCTTTACCCGTTATCATTACTTTATGGGTTTATAGTAGGTTTTCGCAATTTACTATTTGATATTAACGTACTTAGAACACGTGAGTTTTCAATTCCAATAATAAGTATTGGCAATATTACAGTTGGTGGTACAGGCAAAACACCTCATGTTGAATACATGGCTGGTTTATTAAAATACGAATTTCAGATTGCTACTTTAAGTCGTGGTTATAAGCGCAAAACTAAGGGTTATAGAGAAGTAAGTATTGATTCAACAACCAAAGAAGCCGGCGATGAACCATTGCAGATTAAAAATAATCATCCCGAAATTACCGTAGTAGTTGATGAGAGCAGGGTTGATGGAATTCAGAAATTAGTTGCCGATAAAGAAAAAAATATACAGGTTGTATTATTGGACGATGCGTTTCAACACCGTTATGTAAAACCAGGTATGTCAATTTTATTAATTGATTATAACCGACCGTTGCATACAGATCATCTTCTGCCTTATGGAAATTTGCGTGAAGGCGAACATCATAAAATTCGTGCAAATATTATTATTGTAACAAAAATGCCTTGCGAAATAAAGCCAATAGAAAGACGAATTTTAGAAAAGGATTTGCAATTGTTTCCTTATCAAACTCTTTATTTTACAACAATTAAATATAAAAATCCGGTTACTCTTTTTCCCGGGAAAACATTAGCAACAAATTATAGTTTTACAAAGAACAAGTATAGTGTTTTATTGGTTACAGGAATAGCAAGTCCGGTTGATTTAATTAATCACATAAAACGTTTTTCTTCATCAGTTATCCATTTAAGATTTAACGATCATCATGTGTTTAATAAAAAGGATATTATTAAAATTTCAGAAGCCTTTAATAGTATTCAGGATGAAAATAAAATAATAATAACTACCGAGAAAGATTCTTTGAGATTAAGAGAAACTCAAAACAGTAAAATTTTAGAAGAATTACCTGCATTTTATATTCCCATAGAAATTGATTTTCTTTACGGTGATAAAAACAGATTTAATAAACAAATTACAGAATATGTTAGAAAAAATAAACCAGTCAGCTCAATTTATTCAGGGAAAAGTAGATAGCATACCCGAAGTTGGAATTATTTTAGGCACCGGATTAGGTGGTTTAGTTCGCGAAATTGAAATATCTTACGTTTTAGAATATCAGAATATTCCTAATTTTCCTGTTTCAACTGTTGAGGGGCATCAGGGAAAATTGATTTTCGGAACACTATCCGGAAAAAAAGTTGTTGCAATGCAGGGTCGTTTTCATTATTATGAAGGTTATAATATGCAGGAAGTTACATTCCCTGTTCGAGTAATGAAAAAATTAGGAATCAAAAATTTAATTGTTTCTAATGCGAGCGGTGGTGTAAACCCTGATTTTGAAATAGGTGATTTAATGATAATTAATGATCATATTAACCTAATTCCAAATCCGCTTATTGGTAAACATAATCCTGAATTCGGAGCTCGTTTTCCAGATATGAGCGAGACTTATGACTTAAATCTTATTGCAAAAGCTGAAGCAATTGCCAAAAGAAATAATATTAAAGTTCAAAAAGGTGTTTATACTGGTGTTACCGGTCCAACTTTAGAAACACTTGCAGAATATAAATATTTCAGAGTGATTGGAAGTGATGCAGTAGGAATGTCAACTGTACCCGAAGTTATTGTTGCTCATCAAATGGGAATACCTTGTTTTGCAATTTCAATAATTACCGATTTGGGTGTTCCGGGTAAAATAGTAAAAGTAACCCATGCAGATGTTCAGAATGTTGCCGAAAAAGCTGAGCCATTAATGACTTTAATAATTAAAGAATTAATTTCTGAATTATAATTTCTGAAAAAATTATTGCCCTGACTTTATGTTTAGTCAGGGCATTTTTTATTTAATAATTTTAACATTATATATTCCTTATTACTGTTATAAAGCATAACTTTGCAGAAATTTTTTTAGTTGAAAGACCTTACTGTAGGGAAGGAGAGTTCCCTGATTCTGCAATTTGCTTGGCCTATGTTGTTGGGAAATGCTTTCCAGCAGCTTTATAACATTGTTGATAGTATAATTGTTGGAAATTATTTAGGTAAAGAAGCTCTAGCTGCTGTTGGTGCCTCATCACCAATTGTATTTACTCTTATTTCGCTTATTATTGGTTTATCAATGGGATTTGCCATTATTATTTCGCAATATTTTGGTGCGAAAGATATTAATATGGTAAAACGTGCGATTGATACCATGAATATTTTCTTATTCTTTGCTTCAATAATCATTACAACTATAGGTATATTTTTGGCAGAGCCGATATTGAAGATGATTAATACGCCTGCAGATATTTTACCACAGGCAGCACTATACTTAAAAATTTATATGGGAGGGCTTACTTTTATATTTGGATATAATGGAGTTGCTTCAATATTAAGGGGTTTAGGTGATTCAAAAACGCCATTATATTTTCTTGTTATTTCAACAGTACTTAATATTATTTTAGTTTTGTTATTTGTTGTAGTATTTAAATGGGGAATATCCGGTGCTGCTATAGCTACTTTGATAGCACAGGGTTTTGCATTTATATCTTCTGTTTTTTATTTAAATAAGACTCATAAAATAATTAGATTCTCATTTTTTAATTTAATTTTTGATAAATATATTTTTAAGAAAAGTTTACTAATTGGATTACCTTCTGGATTTCAGATGACTTTTGTTTCTTTAGGAATGATAGCACTTTTAAGTATTGTAAATACATTTGGGACTAATGTTATTGCAGCCTATTCGGTTGCGATTAGAATTGATTCTTTTGCAAGTCTTCCTGCAATGACATTGGCAGGCGCACTGTCATCTTTTGTTGGTCAGAATATTGGAGCAGGAAAAACAGATAGGGTAAAAAAAGGATATATTGCAACATTAAAAATGAATCTGATAATTACAATTGTTCTTACATCTGTAATTGTAATTCTACCCGGATGGTTAATGAAAGCATTTACTCCTGATATTGATATAATAGGTATTGGTAAAGAATATTTATACATTGTTAGCGCATTTTATATAGTTTATACTACAATGTTTATAAACATGGGAGTTATGCGTGGTGCAGGAGATACAATAATTCCAATGCTTATTACTTTATTTTCTTTATGGCTAATAAGAATTCCGTTAGCCTGGGTTATGTCTAAATATTTCGGGTATCATGGTATTTGGTGGGCAATACCAATGGCATGGTTTTCTGGTATGATTTTGTCATATATTTATTACAAAACAGGTAAGTGGAAAAATAAATCAATTGTAAAGTCAAAACCTATTGCTGTTTCAGAAGCCTAATTTTATTACCTTTGACAATGATTTTCTACAATATGAATAGAAAAATTATTATAGTATTTGGTTTAACATTTTTTAGTTCAATAGTTTATTGTCAGAATGCAATTGACATTACTAAAAAAATGTTTGATAAGTCAAAAGCGGTTAAAACTTTATCATTTAAAATTACTTCAAAAGAAAGATTTGGAAAAGATTACAATATTGTTGAAGCATATTTTAAAAAGCAGGTTAGTCCTGTAAAGATTTATTATAAGCAATTAAAACCTCCAACAAATGCTGAGGTTTTAATAAATGAAAAGTATAATAAAAAAGCACTGGTTAATCCCGAAGCATTTCCATGGATTAATGTAGAACTTGATCCAATGGGTAAAACATTAAGGGCTGGTCAACATCATACTATTTACGAAGCAGGCTTTGATTATTTTATTCAGATATTAAGTTATTTATACGAAAAAAATAAAGATTCAATTAATAACCTGGCTACTTATAAAGGTGTTGTAACTATTGATGGTATTGCTTGTTATAAGGTTGAGTTAAGTAATCCTTCTTTTAAAATTATTTCATATAAAGTAAAAGAAAATACAACAGTAACAATGCTTGCTAAAAAACTTCATATAGCCGATTATCACATAATTGAAAGAAATTCAAAATATACAGATTACCAGGATATTGTACCTGTGGGGACTATTGTTAATGTTCCAACAGATTATGCGAAGAAATTAACATTGCTAATTGATAAATCAACCTTTCTTCCAATTTTCATGGAGGTTTATGACGACAAGGGGCTTTTTGAGCAGTATCGTTTTTCTGAGGTAAAAATAAATCCGCCCTTTACAGAAGCGGATTTTAATGAAAACAATAAAAATTACGGTTTTAAATAACTTAAGGCACTTTAAGTACTTCTTTTTATAATCTGTTTTCTACTACCTTCCAATCAACTATTTTAAAGAATGCCTCAACATAATCAGGACGACGATTCTGATAATCTAAATAGTAAGCATGTTCCCAAACATCACATGTTAATAAAGGTTTTAAACCTTCTCTAATCGGACAAGCTGCGTTTGAAGTTTGAACAATATCTAATTTTCCATCAGACTTTACAACTAACCATGCCCAACCAGAACCAAATAAAGTAACAGCAGCTTTAGAAAATTTTTCTTTGAATTCTGCAAACGAGCCAAAACTTTCATTAATTAAACTTGCAATTTTGCCTGTAGGTTCACCACCTCCATTTTGAGAAAATGCTTCGAAATAAAATGTATGATTCCAGATTTGAGCTGCATTATTAAAAATTCCACCCTCAGACTCTTTAACAATAGTCTCTAAATCAGAGTTTTCAAATTTTGTTTCTTTAATCAGGTTGTTTAAGTTATTTACATATGCCTGATGATGTTTGCCATAATGGAATTCTAAAGTTTGCTTGCTAATTATTGGCGACAAGGCATTTAAATCAAATTTTAATGCAGGAAGTTGATGTACCATAGTTTAAATTTTAAAATGTTATATAATGTAAAATTAATAAATTATTTCTGTTTAGAGTTCTTTAAAAGTCTTGTCGTTTTCTTTTGGTGTAAAAATTGTATTTTTACGGGTGAATAATAAAATTCAACACTTTGCTTAAGTTATTCAAACGTACGTCTGAAACCGATGAAGAACTCATCGAACAATACCGAAAGACTAAAAATTCGGAAATAGTCGGGCGTTTGTTTGAACGACATGCTACATTTGTGTTTTCTGTAAGCTTAAAATATTTGCGTGATAAAGAAAAAGCACGCGATGTAACAATGTTGGTTTTTGAAAAGTTGTTAGAGGCATTGCTTAAATTTGAAGTAAAATATTTTAAAGCATGGTTGCATATGATTACAAAAAATCAATGCTTAATGTATTTGCGGTCAGAAAAAACAAAATTTAAAAACTCTAACCGATTTATAAATGATGAAAAATCATTTATGGAAAATGAAACTGTTTTGCATCATGACGAAAAAGACGAAACAGAAATAAATCTTTCAAAACTTCCAGAAGCAATGAAAACCCTACCAGATAAACAACGAACCTGCATTGATCTTTTTTATATTCAGGATAAAAGCTATGTTGAGGTTGCTGAGATTACAGGTTATTCATTAAATGAAGTGAAGAGTTTTATACAAAATGGAAAACGAAATTTAAAAATTTACTTAACAAATACTCATGCTCAGTAAATCTAACATATCGTTTAATGTTTCTGCTTGTCCCGAAGAACAAATTTTAAGGGATTACCAGAAAGGGGTTCTTTCAAAGGAGCAAAACAGAGTTGTTGAGAACCATCTTGCCGATTGTGAAATGTGCTCTGATTATATCGAAGGTTTTGCTTTACTTTCAAATGAAAACGAACTTGAAAATGAAGCACAATTGATAGTAGCTAAAATTTATAACAAATCTTCAAAAAAAAATAAAATCTGGCTTTATGCTACTGCTGCATCATTGTTTTTAGCTGTTGCATTTACTACACTAATACTTTTATTGCCAAATAAAAATAATTTTGTTGCTGATAAAACAGTAACAAATTTGCCAAAAGAAGAAAAACCTGAAACTGGTGCAAAACAGTTGGAAAATTTAGGTTGGACTAAAGATGCAACAGAAACATCAGGAAAAAATCTGCCCGAAAAACAAATTGCCGAAAAGAATAATATTGATTCAAGAGTAACAAATGTATCTGCTATCTCTGATGAAGTTGTCGATATTGTTACAGTACAGGAGGAGATAAAACTGGCTGAAGAGGATAATTCTGTATTGGCAAATCAAAATATAGTTAGTGAAGTTGATAAAGTAAGTGTATTAAAAGATCAGGAACAGCAGCAAGTGAAAAGTCCGGGTTACTTTGACAGAGCAAAAGAGTCGGCTTCTGATGAGAAAAAGCTTGAAAAAGAAGGTGATTTACAAGTATTGCAATCAAAATCAAATAAAAAAGCAAAGGAAGATCTGGCTGGCTATAAAAAAGAAGAATCTAAGTCTGTTGTTGCAGGAGCTACTTTTTCATTACAAACTTCTTCACCGGCAGCAACAGGAGAAAGTACAATTACAACAACGGCAGGATTAACTGATTTAAGTAAAAATAGTGATGTGCTGGTTTCAGACCTGGATAAGGCAAATGATTTTTTAAATACAGACAAACCAGATTCTGCAGTAGTTTATGCGTTACGAGGTGTAACTTCTGTTAACGATAATATTAAATGGAAATCAAAACTTTGTTTGGCTAAAGCATATATTGCAAAAGGAGAAAAAGATAAAGCAGTTGCAATATTAAAAGAAATCAGGTCAAAAGCAAGTTATCGCATTTCAAAAGATGCAGATGCTGAGCTTGAAAAGCTTGGTAATTAGTTTTGTGTTCCGATACTTTTCCAATTTTTATCAACCATTCAAAATTCTAAAACGTATTTCACTACTTTTACAGCCATATAAAAAATATTATGGCCGACATTTCATTATTAAAGTCAGTAGCGGCACAAGTTCGTCGCGATATAGTCAGAATGGTTCATGCAGTACAATCTGGTCACCCCGGAGGCTCACTAGGTTGTGCCGATTTTATTACAGCTCTTTATTTTGAAACAATGAAGATTAATCCCCAGAATTTCAAAATAAATGAATCTGACGAGGATTTGTTTTTTCTTTCAAATGGACATATATCGCCGGTGTGGTATAGTGTATTAGCTCATAGAGGGTATTTTCCTGTTAGTGAACTTGCAACATTTCGCAAACTAAACACAAGACTTCAGGGACATCCAACACCTGCAGAGCATATACCGGGTGTAAGAATGGCAAGTGGTTCCTTAGGTCAGGGTTTATCAGTTGCTTGTGGCGCTGCATTAGCAAAAAAAATGAATAAGGATAATCATCTTGTTTATAGTTTACATGGTGATGGAGAGTTGCAGGAAGGGCAGATATGGGAAGCAGCAATGTTTGCAGCAGCAAAGGGTATTGACAATCTTATTTCAACTGTCGATTTTAATGGCAAACAAATTGATGGACCAACAGAAAAAGTTCTTTCACTTGGAAATTTAAATGCAAAGTGGGAAAGTTTTGGATGGATAGTTTTAGAAATGAATGGTAACGATATGGAAAATGTAGTAACTGTTTTAGAAAAAGCTAAAGCAAATACTGGAAAGGGTAAACCTGTCGTTATTATAATGAAAACAGAAATGGGTATGGGAGTTGATTTTATGATGGGAACACATAAATGGCATGGAAATGCTCCAAACAACGAGCAGTGTGAAAAAGCTCTTGCGCAACTTCCTGTAACATTAGGCGACTATTAAAATGAAATTTGTTAAAGTATATATTGTTTTTTTTCTTTTTACACTCGTTGTAAAATTATCGTTTGCTCAGCAAACCGATCAGACAATTTCATTAACGAGGATACTTTTTGTTTTTGATGCTTCACAAAGCATGTTAGCAAAATGGGAAACCGACAGCAAAATTAATGTTGCAAAGAAAATGTTAAGTAGTTTGATTGATAGCTTATCTACTGTTGATAATTTAGAAGTAGCATTAAGAGTATACGGACATCAATATTCAGTGCCTCCACAAAGATGCGATGACACAAGACTGGAAGTACCCTTCGGGAAAAATAATTTTGATAAAATTAAAGGAGTAATAAACAAATTACAGCCTCAGGGAACAACTCCAATTGCCCGTTCATTAGAAAGTGCTGCTCTTGATTTTCCAAAAAGCACAAAGAGTAGAAATATTATTATTTTGATTACAGATGGTATTGAAGCTTGTGATGGAGATCCTTGTGCTGTTTCACTCGCATTGCAAAAGCAAGGTGTTATGTTAAAGCCTTTTGTTATTGGAGTTGGTTTGGACATAGAATTTAAAAAGACATTTGAATGTGTGGGGCAATATTTTGATGCAGCAAACGAAACTCAATTTAAAGAAGTTCTGGGAATTGTTATTTCACAAGCACTAAACAATACCAGTCTGCAGGTTAATTTGCTCGATAAAAGTGGTAATCCTACGGAAACAGATGTTAATATGACATTCTACGACAGGCAAAACGGCAAGATGAAATATAATTATATTCACACACTTAATAACCGTGGTGTTCCAGATACTCTTATATTGGATCAGTTGCCTACATATCGTTTAGTTGCACATACTATTCCTCCGGTATTTATTGACAGCATTAAATTAACCCCTGGCAAACATACTGTTGTTGCAGCAGATGCTCCTCAGGGATATTTAATTGTTAAAGCTAACAACCAGCAATATAAAGAACTTGATTTCATTGTTCGCCAGAAAGGAAAAATGAACACAATTAATGTGCAAAATGTTAATTCTACTGAGAAATATATAGTCGGAAATTATGATATTGAAGTTTTAACACTTCCAAGGTTGTTAATTAATGATATTGATATAGCTCAAAGTCATACAACAACAGTTAGAATTCCTGATCCTGGTATGGTTACTTTTATGATGGATGCTATTGGATATGGAAGTGTTTATTTAGAAAAAGATAACAAATTAGAGTGGGTTGTTAATCTCGACAATGAAGCAGTAAAGCAAACCTACACATTACTTCCGGGTAACTATCAGGTATCGTGGAGAGCAAAAAATGTTAAACGTTCAATATCATCTATAAACAAGAATTTTAAAATAACAAGTGGTAGCTCAATACCGCTTTATATCAAATAAAACATTATGCAGAAATATATTGCAAAAGAAAAAAAAGATACTCGTTCAGGATTTGGTGAAGGTATTTTAGAGCTTGGAAGAAAAAATAAAAATGTTGTTGCTCTTTGTGCCGATTTAATTGGATCGTTAAAGCTGGATGCTTTTGTAGCAGAGTTTCCTGAAAGGTTTATTCAGTGTGGTATTGCCGAAGCAAATATGATTAGCGTTGCTGCCGGATTAACAATTGGCAATAAGATTCCATTTGCTACTTCTTTTGCAAATTTTGCTACCGGAAGAGTTTATGACCAGATCCGACAAAGTGTAGCTTACTCAAATAAAAATGTAAAAATTTGCGCTTCTCATGCAGGTTTAACATTAGGCGAAGATGGCGCAACTCATCAGATCATGGAAGATATTGGATTAATGAAAATGCTTCCGAATATGACTGTTATAAATACATGCGATTTTAACCAGACCAAAGCTGCAACAATTGCTATTGGCGATTTTGTTGGTCCGGTTTATTTGCGTTTTGGCCGACCATCAGTTCCAATATTTACAAGTACTGATCAGATATTTGAAATTGGAAAAGCAATAGTTTTTGAAGAGGGAAAAGATGTGTCAATATTTGCAACAGGACATATGGTTTGGAAGGCTCTTGAGGCAAAAGAAATATTGGAAGCAAAAGGAATTTCTGCCGAAATAATAAATATCCATACAATAAAACCATTGGATGAAAAAGCTGTTTTGAAATCTGTTTTAAAAACCAGGTGTGTTGTTACAGCTGAAGAACATTTCAGAAATGGTGGCCTAGGAGATAGTATTGCTCAGTTTCTGGCATTAAACTTACCTGTAAATATTGAAATGGTTGCAGTAAACGATAAATTCGGTGAAAGTGGTACCCCAGATCAGTTAATGGATAAATTTGGATTAAATACTGCTGCAATTGTTGATTCTGCTCAAAAAGTAATTGCTCGCAAAAACGCTTAATCATTTCTTATTAAATGGCAGAGCGCGACGATAATGATATTCTGAAAGATTTTGGAAATCCGGCTCTGAGTAATGCTGCATTTAATGAGATTATTCAAAAATATAAAGTCAGACTTTATTGGCATGTACGTAAAATGGTTATCGACCATGATGATACTGACGATATACTTCAAAATGCTTTTATAAAAATATGGAAAGGACTACCTAATTTTCAGGGAGATTCTAAACTTTTTACTTGGCTATACAGAATTGCAACAAATGAATGTCTTACATTTTTAAAGAATAAAAATAAAAGGTTTTTTGTTCAGGTTGATGATTCGAATAATGATTTTACTGCAAAACTGGAATCTGATCCATATTTTGATGGTGATAAAGCGCAAATAAAACTTCAGCAAGCAATTCATCAATTGCCGGATAAGCAAAAATTAGTGTTTAATATGAGATATTTTGAAGAAATGAGTTACGAAGATATTTCAGCTGCATTAGGCACTTCAGAAGGCGCATTAAAAGCATCATATCATTTTGCAGTAAAGAAAATCGAAGAATTTTTAAAAACCGATTAAACTTTTTTAACTAAAGATTGTCAAAGCAACCGTTATGACCCAAAACACAGAAAATAAAGAACTTTTCAATAAAGAAAACCCATTTAAAGTTCCTGAGGGATACTTTGAAAACTTTGCTGAAAGAGTTATGCAGCAGATTGATAGCGAAACCAGGCTTGCTCCGAAGGTTACAATGTGGAATACATGGAAAGGCAGAGTTGCAGTTGCTGCTTCTGTATTAATAGTATCTATATCAAGCATAGGCATTTATCAATATACACAAAAACCACAAATTAATAATATAAATATTGCTGAAACCGCAAAAGTTACAATAACTGCTGACACCTCAGACGCAGAGCTTTCTTTTGTTGATGAAAATCAGATAGTGGACGTAATAACAACTAATAATTTTACTGAAATTAAAGTTGAAGGCGATGATATTATTGATTATCTTGTTGATGATGATGTGGATATGAATTTGATTGCAGAAGCATATTAAAATTAAAAATTATGAAGAAAATAATATTAATTCTATCAGTAATAGCTTTCTTTTATAATAATTCTTTTGCACAATGCGATGAGCAATGCAAGAAAAAAGAACAGATAAAAGCTCAGAAAGTTAGTTTTATAACTGAAAAATTACAGTTAACTGTTGAAGAAGCTCAGCAATTCTGGCCAATTTATAACGAAAAAAATAAAAAATCAGAAGAGATTGATAAAGAGGAAAAATCTATAATGCAAAATTATAAGAAAAACAAAGAAACTCTTAGTAATAAAGATATTGAAGCACTTTCTGATAAACTTATTGAGCTTGAGGTAGCGTCATCAAAATTAGATGCAGATTATTATGTAAAATTTAAAAAAGTTCTTCCAATTACAAAAATAATGGAGCTAAACCATGCTGAACGCCAGTTTAAACACGAACTTTTAAAACAATTAAAAGGCTGCTCACCAACTAAAGAGTAGCAAGTTATTCTTCTTTTGGCATGGTATTTACTACTTTTGAAAAAAAATTACCCATGCTTTTTAAAATATTTTTAGTTATATCTTTAATATTTAGCACTTTTTTGCTTTCTGCGCAAGAAGATTATTTTACAAATCAAGCTCTTCGCTACGATAACTTTATTTATAAAGAAAGTATTAAAACTCCTTTAACATTCAGGCAGAGTTTTGAGTTATCATATCCTTTTGTTGAACTTAATGCCACAGATACAATTGCTATAACATTTGATGAAGTTGCCGATAATATTGGTAATTATTCATATTACTTAATTCATTGTAACAGCAATTGGCAACCTTCGCAGCTTTCAGTTACAGATTATATCGATGGTTTTTCGGAAAATCCTATTACTGAATACAAACAATCATTTAATACATTTTGTAATTATATTCATTATAAAATTTCGTTTCCAAATGACAATGTAAAACTTAAGGCATCGGGAAATTATTTACTTATTGTTTATGAAGACGGTGATAAAGAAAAACTCGTTTTAACCCGTAGATTTTTTGTTGTTGAGAGTAAAACTGAAATTGAAGCATCGATTAAAAGAGCCACTCAGATTGATTTAATGAAAAGTCATCAGGAGGTTGATTTTACATTACGGAATGGATTTAACTGCAACGATCCTTTTCAGGATATAAAAGTTGTTGTTAGTCAGAATTACAGATGGGATAATGCAATTACCGATTTAAAACCTCTTTTTGTTAAAGATAACGAGTTAATTTATAATTATGAGGATGGTAATCTTTTTCAAGGTGGTAGCGAATTTAGATGGATTGATGCAAAAAGTGTAAGATATCAGACTGAGCGGGTACAATACATAAATTTCGAAAAACCATATTATCATTTTTATTTGTTACCTGATGAAAAAAGAACATTTAAAATTTATTTTCAATGGCAGGATTTAAACGGAAAGTTCTTAGTCAAAAATTCATTGGGAATTGATAGTGATATTGAAGCAGATTATGTTTATGCAACTTTTTCTTTACCATATGAAGCACCAATGGTTGATGGTAATATGTATGTTTTTGGTGCGCTTAGCGACTGGCGTTGCTCAAAAAGTAATATGATGATTTACAACTACGAGAAGAAAGCCTATCAGCTTACAATGTTTTTAAAGCAGGGATTTTACGATTATCAATATGCATATATGAAAGATGGTTCAAAAGAAGCTGATTTAGGCTTTATCGAAGGAAATCATTATGAAACTGAAAACGATTATCTGATATTTGTTTATTGGCATGATATGACATCAAAATACGATAGATTAACAGGAATAAAAGTTATTAATTCAGTTACACAAAAATAATTTAAAGAAAAATGAGCATTAAGGGCACATTGTTATTTATTTTTATTTATCATATTATTGTGTCTAATGTTTTAGCTCAGAAATCCGACGAACTTTTAAGAATTGATAGTTTTGGAACAAACCCAGGTAATATATGTATGTTTTTGTATCAGAATAAAACTGTAAATGATACTTTGTTAAAACCATTGGTTGTTGTGTTGCATGGCTGTAGTCAGACTGCTAAGGATGTTGGAGAATTGACAGGCTGGAATAAACTGTCAGATATTAACGATTTTATGGTTATGTATCCTCAGCAAAAGTTTTCGAACAATCCTAATTCTTGTTTTAACTGGTTTAGGGGAAGCGATGTTAATAAAGGAAAAGGTGAGGGCGAATCGGTTTTTCAAATGATAACTTATATGATTGAGCATTATCCGATAGATAAAAATAGAATTTTTATAACAGGACTTTCAGCAGGAGCTGCAATGAGTGTCGCTTTGATGGCAACACATCCTCAGACATTTTCGGCAGGAGCAATATTTGCTGGAGGTGCTTATAAAATAGTGACAAATCAGGCGGCTTCGTTTAATGCAATGATTGGGAATAAAGACATTACTTGTTATGAACTTGCAAAAAGAGTTGTAATGCAAAATGTAGATTATAAAGGAAAATATCCCAAAATGATTATTTATCAAGGATTAAGTGATCCAATTGTTAACCACAGAAATGCGCGATTAATTATAAACCAGTGGACAACAGTTTGTGGAGCAGATACTTTTCCTGATAAAACTGATACTTGTTTTAAAAACATTTCTGATATAACTCGTTATTCTTTTTTGGATAAAAAGAGTGATACATGTGTATTGTATTATGAAATTAAACATTTGGGTCATAGGTTGCTGATTAAACCCGGTGAAAGCAATGAAGAAGGAGGAAAAACAGGATTGTTTGGAGTAGATAAGGGATACCATTCAACATATCAGACTGCAATAGATTTCGGATTAATAAAATAAGTTTATAATTTTACCATAACCAATTAAACTAAAATGCTGTAATTTTGATATTTTAAAATAATGATGAAATTCAGATATTTAATATTTATAAGTTTATTTTTAGTGTTGGCTACTTCGTGTGCTACTTATCAGAATTCTGGTAGCTCAAGAAATTTAAATGTGTCATTTATTTATAATCCGAGTAGCACTAATATACATCCCGAATATGTTGTTTTTAATGAAAGCGATACAATAACGAAAGTATATATTAAAATTAAAAGCAGCGAATTGATGTATGCTCCTAACGAAAAAACTACTCAGGCAAATGTTAGAATAAAATATTTACTATATAGTTCTGCAAAAACCTTAACATTATGCGATAGTGCAACAATTTATTATCATATTAAGCATCCTGATAAAGCTACTGATATAATTAAAGCTATTGATATTAAAGTAAAAGATACAATCTCCTACTTCGTTGATTTAACCGTGTATGATGTTAATCAGGATAGGGGAAATCAAAAATTCCTTACAATTGAACGGGGTAAACGTATTAACAAAAACGATGCATTGTTTACTGATTTAAATGATGTTCCATATTTTTCGCCATTAAGAACCGATACAGATACTTTTAAAGTTGTACTTAGAAACAAAATGACAACTAAATGGAAAGTTTCATGGTTTAGTAATAAGTTTGTTTTAAGACCTTCACCTTATTCTTTGGGTAATTTTAATAAATTTATACCTCCAAAACCAGATTCAACAAGAACTATATGGATTACTGATACGTCAAAGTTTGTAATGAAAGGTGAAGGGATAATGCATTTTTATCAGGATACACTTGATTTTGGATTTTCTGCAATAAGATTATTTCCTTCTTTCCCGGAAGTTACAACGCCTGGACAGTTGTTGCAACCATTAAAAATGCTAACAACTCAAAAGGAATTTAACGACATGAATTTGCTTGCTAACAAAAAAGAATCGGCAGATAAATTCTGGCTGGATGCAGGTGGAAATATTAACCGTGCTCGTGAACTCATAAGGGTTTATTATACTAGGGTAATGTTGGCAAACTTGTATTTTTCGAGTTATACCGATGGTTGGAAAACAGACAGAGGGCTTATTTACATAATTTTTGGTTTACCTGTAACAATATATAAATCAGAAAATGTTGAGCGTTGGATATATGGTACAACACAGAGCAATAAAACTCTTGTTTTTAATTTTATGCGCAATGACAACCCTTTTACAAACAACGATTATATTTTGAACAGGGATGAAATGTATAAGATATCGTGGACACAGGCTGTTGATACTTGGAGAAATGGAAGAGTGTTTTCTGTAGCATACTAACAAATTACAAAAACAATAAATTTAACATAATGTCAGAAAGAAGTAAAAGTTCAATATACGGAATACATGCAATTATTGAGGCAATCCGCTCCGGAAAAGAAATCGAGAAATTATTTCTAAGTAAGCAGGCAAGTGGTGAGTTATTTAAAGAACTTTTTGCACTTGCTCGCGAGAGTAATATTCCTACTCAGTTTGTTCCAAACGAAAAGTTGAATAGGATGACTTCAAAAGTACATCAGGGAGCTATTGCCTATACTTCAGAAATAACATTTTACAAAATTGAACAGATTTTACCGGGAATTTATGAAAAAGGAGAGACTCCTTTACTTTTAATTCTAGACAGTATAACTGATGTGAGAAATTTTGGTGCTATTGTCAGAACTGCTGAGTGTGCCGGTGTTCATGCAATTATTATTCCTGTAAAAGGTGCAGCTACTATTAATGCCGATGCAGTAAAAACCTCTGCAGGCGCTTTGCACACTGTTCCAATTTGTCGCGAAAAATCTATTAACCAAACTATAACTTACTTAAAGCAAAGTGGGGTGCAGATTATTGCTGCAACAGAGAAAGTTGATAAGATTTATTATAACGCTGATTTTGTTCTTCCTACTGCAATAATTATGGGTTCTGAGGATGAAGGAATACAATCTTCAATTTTAGTACTTGCCGATAACGCTGTAAAAATTCCTTTAGCAGGAAGTATTGCTTCTTTAAATGTTTCTGTGGCAACAGGTGTTTTACTTTTTGAAGTGGTAAAGCAAAGGAATAGTTAATTTATTCTTGTAATTTGTATTAGCCACTCTGAGGCTTACTAAGAGTATAATGAAAGAGTCTCAATCAAGTCCTTTGACTCTAATGATGACTTTATGATGAAAGTGTGTTAATCAAGCTTTAATACTGCAAGGAATGCTGATTGTGGAACTTCTACAGTACCTATCTGACGCATTCTCTTTTTTCCTTTTTTCTGTTTTTCTAACAACTTGCGTTTACGGGAAATATCACCGCCATAACATTTAGCAGTAACATCTTTTCTCATTGCACTTATTGTTTCTCTTGCAATAATTTTTGATCCGATTGCTGCTTGTATAGCAACTTCGTATTGTTGACGGGGAATTAATTCTTTTAACTTTTCGCACATGCGACGACCAAAAGGGTAAGCATTGTCAAAATGAATTAATGTTGAAAGAGCATCAACCTGCTCACCATTTAAAAGTATATCAAGTTTTACAAGTTTAGCCTGTTTGTATTCGGTAGGGTGGTAGTCAAATGAAGCATATCCTTTTGAAATACTTTTTAGCTTATCATAAAAATCGAATACAATTTCTGCAAGAGGCATTTCAAAATTGATCTCAACTCTGTCTGTTGTTAAATATGTCTGACTAAGTAATACCCCACGTTTGTCGATGCATAAATTCATAATTGCACCAACATATTCTGTTTTTGTAATTACCTGAGCTTTTATATATGGTTCTTCAATAAAATCAATTAAGGTAGGAGCCGGTAAGCCAGATGGATTGTGAACATCTAGCTTTTCGCCCTTTGTTGTAACAACTTTGTATGAAACGTTAGGAACTGTTGTTATTACGTCCATGTCAAACTCTCTGTCCAGACGTTCCTGTACAATTTCCATGTGTAATAATCCAAGGAATCCGCCTCTGAATCCGAAACCTAAAGCAGCAGATGACTCGGGAATAAATGTTAGCGAGGCATCATTTAACTGAAGTTTTTCAAGAGATGCTCTTAATTCTTCGTAATCGTCGGCATCTACAGGGTAAATACCTGCAAAAACCATAGATTTTACATTCTCGAATCCGGCAACTGCACTATCGCAAGGGTTTTCAACATGTGTAATTGTGTCACCAACTTTTACTTCTTTAGCACTTTTTATTCCTGAAATAATATAGCCCACATCGCCTGCGCTAATCATATCTCTTGGGCTTAATTTTAATTTTAAGACTCCTATTTCATCAGCATGATAATCGTGCTCGGTGTTAACAAATTTAACGTGTTCTCCTTTTTTTAAAGTACCATTTAAAATTCTGAAATAAGCAATAATTCCGCGGAATGAATTAAATACAGAATCGAAAATAAGTGCCTGTAATGGTCCGTTTGGATCACCTTTAGGAGCAGGACATCTTTTTATTATAGCATTTAAAACATCCTGTATTCCTTTTCCTGTTCTGGCGCTTACTTCAATAATATCTTCGCGTTTACAACCGATTAAATCAATAATCTGGTCTTTAACTTCCTCGGGCATTGCTGATGCCATGTCCATTTTATTTAAAACCGGAATTACTTCAAGATTGTGATCAATTGCCTGATATAAATTTGAAATAGTTTGTGCCTGAATGCCTTGTGTTGCATCAACTACTAGTAATGCGCCTTCACATGACGCAATAGCGCGGGAAACTTCGTAACTGAAATCGACATGACCGGGAGTATCAATTAAATTTAAAATATAATTCTGTCCATTTTCTTTATAGCTCATTTGAATGGCATGGCTCTTTATGGTTATGCCACGCTCACGTTCAATGTCCATATCGTCGAGTACCTGTGCTTGTAAGTCCTTGCCAATAACAGTTCCTGTTTCTTCTAGTAAACGGTCGGCAAGTGTGCTTTTTCCATGATCGATGTGAGCTATAATGCAAAAATTACGAATATGTTTCATGTAAATTTAAATGCTTTTTAAAATGCAAAGATAATGTTTTGGATTGAAGAAAAAACCATCAAAAAAATATTTAGATAAACGACAGGAATACAGCACAATAAAGAGTGGTTGTTTAGATGTGATCATTATTACCTAATGTTATAGATTTGCTGGAAAAGAATATCTTTTGTAGGTTTGAGAAATATTTTTTATGTCAACAGGAAACGGATCATTAAAAGCTATATTTTTTGCACTGGGTGGAAATCTGGTTATTGCAATAATTAAATTTATAGTTGCATTTATTACAGCAAGTTCTGCCATGCTTGCCGAAGCAATACATTCTTTTGCCGACTGTACCAATCAGATTTTTTTATTAATCGGCAATAAGCGTTCTGCTAAACCGGCAACAGAGCAGCATCCATTTGGTTATGGAAAAGAAGAGTATTTCTGGGGTTTTATGGTTGCAATATTATTGTTTTTTGTTGGAGCAATATTTTCTGTTTATGAAGGAGTGCATAAATTATTTGCTCCCTCAGAAATTAATCATGTTTATTGGTCGTTTGGGGTTTTAATAGTTGCAATAATAATTGAAGCCAAATCTTTTCACGTTGCATATACCGAGTTTAACAAATTATTTAAAGGAGTAAGATTTGTTACAGCACTTAAAGAATCAACAGATACTAATTTATTTGTAATACTTGTTGAAGATTTTGCTGCTCTTGCAGGTTTAATAGTAGTTTTAATATCAACATTATTAGCCTGGCTTGTAAATCCTGTGTTTGATGCCATTGGAAGTGTTTTTGTGGGATTAATTTTAGCTACTGTTTCTGTGTTTTTAACAAATGAATTACGAAAACTTATTATTGGTGAAAATATTCCGCGTGATTTACGACATAAATTAAAAGCAAAAGTCGCCGAAAATAGCATAGTGAAACATGTTAATTGTATTAATGCAATGGTAATGGGTAGAGGTAGGTTCTTACTTATAATTTCTGTTGATGTTGAGAATAATGCTTCCGGACAGGAAATAGAATGTCAGTTAAATGAGATACGAAAAGATTTGTTGGCAATAAGCTCCAATATACTTTCAGTTTATATAGATGTTAGGGATTTAAACAGAAATACTCATTAATATTAGTAACATAAAAATAAAACACATGAGAAATATTCTTACATTAATTTTATTTATTTCTTCAATTTGTTTATATGCACAGCAGCCAAAAGAAGAAATTTCTGATACCGGAAAAGTTGTTACAATTATAACAAAATTTGATGAACCGAAAATGGCTTGTAAGGACGGATATTCAATTAATGGGTATATTGTTAATATTAGCTTTGAGCAGGCAAAAAAACTTGATGGAAAGAAAATTGAAATTACAGGATCATATATAATTGTTAAGGGACTTGAGAATGAGCCAAAAGAATATGATCAGAACGGAAATGAAATAATGATGCAGGGCAGGCTTGGTGACTCTAAGCACATTGAGATGCCCGTAATTAAGGTAATAGAGAAATAAGCATAAAAAGAATTCGAAAACTAACCAGTATGAAAAAAACAATTTTAATAATTCTGGCTATTTTAGCATCATTTGGTTTAGGTTTTTATTTAAATAAAATGATAACAAATAAACCAATTAACAACGTGAAAACGATACAGCCAGAGAAAAGTCTTAAAATGAAGAAAGTAACAGGTGTTGGAGGTATCTTTTTTAAGTGTAAAGATCCTGAGAAAATAAAGGAATGGTATAAAAAACATTTAGGTTTTAACACCGATCAGTACGGGACTAATTTTGAATGGAGACAGGGCGAAGATACAACTAAAAAGGGGTTTACACAATGGAGTCCTTTTGCCGAAAAAACAAAATATTTTGAGCCTTCAACAAAAGAGTTTATGATAAATTACAGAGTTGAAAATCTTGAAGCTCTTGTTGAGGAGCTAAAAAAGGATGGGGTTACAATTGTTGATTCAATAGAAGTATATGAATATGGTAAATTTATTCACATATTAGATATTGAAGGAAACAAAATTGAATTATGGGAACCCGAAGATATAGAATATGCAAAGATAACAGGTGGATTAACTAAATAATATAAAAACGTTATATTATCATACCGAGCTTATCTGGTTTATTGTTGCAGGATTGTATGTAGGTCAATTTGTTTTAGATATAAAAATTATTCATTGTTTTGTTTCTCGGTAAGGTATTTCCAGAAACGTTTTGGTAAAAGTTGCATATGAAGTTTCGGATTTATTCTCTCCTTTATACACATTGATTTAAAATAACTTTTCCATAGTTCCTGGAAGAGTTGTTCATCTTCTGCCATCATGCTTTTGTCTATTGTGCCTGTGTTTCGATTTATTGTGTTTTCAGTAAACCTGAATTCTGTCGAGTTTATTAAATCGTAATAAAATCCATAATTACGACGTGTATCATAAACAATCCATTTCTGATCGGCAAATCTGTTTTCGAAATGATTTATGGTTAAAGGTAAAACATTGTATTTTGGGTCGAATGAGGCATAATAAATTTCGTCAGTAGTTTTCTGGAATCTTGTAAACATTAGAACCCGCTGTGCTTCTCGGGTTACTTTTTTATCCATTTTAAGCATTTCGAGAATGTAATGATTGCCGAAATTTAATTCAATGTTTATCGGTGATTCAAATACTTCCCTTATGTAGTGTAAAATCATTAACTCTACATCGCATATTTCTGAAAGAAATGCATGGTATAACAATTGGCAACTACTATTTGAAATTTTCTTGTGTAGTCCGTTCCAGACCCTTTTTGCTTTTGTTTCATCTGTTATTACTTCATAGCTTTCGGGGAATATTGAAGGTTGATTATTTCTGTTTCCTTTAATAATATCTGGAAATATATTTAATTCATAACAATTAAACACAAGTGTAAGAAATCCTTCAAAACTATTATCGTAAATCCAGGTATTCATTCTATTGAAACATTTTATAAAAATGTTATAATATTATGCAACATCAAATAATTTTAATTGTCCAGGATATTTTACTTTTTTTGCTTTTGGGAGTTGTTTCATCAATAAGAGTTTCAGATTTTCGGGTTTAATTTCGTTCACAGTTGGCGAAGAAAGTTCGTTACAGGTAATAAAGTAACGTGCACGTTTCATAACAACTCCCATTTTTTGAAGTTGATACGAATTAATTTTTCCAAACTGTCTTGATGCAATTATTAGTCTGGCAGAATTTACTCCTATACCAGGAACCCTTAGAATAAGTTCATAAGGTGCTTTGTTAATATCTATGGGAAACATCCATGGATTACGAAGAGCATAACTTAATTTTGGGTCTATGTCAAGATCAAGGTTTGGGTGTTTTTCATTTACGATTTCATCAACTTTAAATGAATAAAATCGAATAAGCCAATCTGATTGGTAAAGCCGGTTTTCTCTAACCAAAGGCGGAGTTATAATTGCAGGAAGTCTGCTGTCGTTGGTGTTTATTGGAATATAACCAGAGTAATATACACGCTTTAACTGTTGGTGCTGGTAAAGGTTTGAAGCAAGACTTAAAATGTGGTTATCTGTATCCGGAGTAGCACCAATAATAAGCTGTGTGCTTTGTCCTGCAGGAACAAACTTCGGAATTGAACGAATTTTTTTTGTATCTTCTTTGTTTTCGAGTATTCCCTGATGAATTGAATTCATGGGAGTATATATGCTGGTGTAATCTTTTTCAGGAGCAAGTAATTTTAAATTGGCTTCTGTCGGTATTTCAATATTTACACTTAACCTGTCGGCATAAAGACCAGCTTGGCGAATTAATTCAGGACTTGCACCCGGAATACTTTTCAGATGTATGTAACCATTATAATTATGCAAGGTTCGTAGGTTTTTTGCTACCCTAGTCATTAGCGACATTGTATGGTCTGGGCTTTTTACTACACCCGAACTAAGGAATAAACCTTCAATATAGTTTCTTCTGTAAAAAGAAATTGTGAGTTCTGTAAGTTCATCAACCGATAAAGCTGTTCTTTCAATATCATTGCTTTTGCGATTTGCACAATATGCACAATCGTACATACAATAATTTGTCATCATTACTTTTAGTAGCGAAACACATCGACCATCTTCGGTAAAACTGTGGCAGATACCGCAGTATGCTGCGTTTCCAATTCCTTTATTTGTGTTACTGCGATTGCTGCCACTCGATGAACAGGAGACATCGTATTTGGCTGCACCTGCAAGAATCTCCAGTTTTTTTATTACTTCTTCTTTCATGTGTGTGTAAAAAAATGATTAAAACAGATTTGGGATTCTGTTTATTTATTCCTAATTTTATCTTCAAAAATACTAATAAAATTAGTAAGTGATATAAAATTAGCAAATTTATTTATGAATAATTATTTAGGTCTTAATATTAGACACTTACGAAAAGTTAGGGAGCTTACACAAGATCAACTTGCCGACAAGTTAGGTGTAAATCGTGCGATGATTGGTTCTTATGAGGAAGGTCGTGCAGTTCCAAAACTTGAAGCTCTGCGAACTATTTCACATTATTTCAACGTAACTATCGACAATCTTGTGAATACCGATTTGAGTTCCGAAAAAAATAATAATGTTAGCCATAATGTTGACATTGCGGGCAAAGGTTTAAGGGTACTAACTACTCTTGTTGACCGTGATAACGAGGAACTTATTACACTGGTTCCGGTAAAGGCTTCGGCAGGTTATTTGAATGGTTATGCCGATCCGGATTTTATTGAGAGTTTACCCAGATTTAACCTGCCTCTTTTAGAACTCAGCAAAAATAGAACTTATAGGGCATTTCAGATAAAAGGTAACAGTATGCAGCCGATACCTTCAGGCTCGTACATCATCTGTGAATATTTGCAAAACTGGAGCGAAGTAAAAGATGGCAAAACGTATGTGCTGATTACGCAGGACGATGGAGTAGTTTATAAGCGTCTTTATAACAATGAGCATGATACAATAGTATTAAAATCGGACAACCCTGAATATGACCCTTACACTTTACCTGTAAGCACTATTTCTGAGGTATGGAAAGCGTTAGGTTATATTTGCTTTTCATTACCAGAACCAGATGAAATGCATATGGGAAAATTAACTGCAATGGTTTACAAAATGCAAAGTGAACTTGAAGATTTGAAAAAGGATAAGAAAAATTAAAAAAACGGTAAATACCGTTTTTTTAATTTTAAAGGCGAAAATATCTAATCTAATTGCTTCCAGATGCCATTCAAATAGCAGTAAATGTGATGATCTGCTGCATTTACATATACATCTCCCTCCAAAGGAGCAGCTGGAGCACCAAACCTTGGAGCTAAATTTAAAAGATCATTTATTGTAACCTTGTTTTGAACAAAGTCTCCATAAATTAATGGAGTTGGTGTACTAGAATTATCTATATAAAGTAGATCTGATCCGGTTTCGGATTGGCCTGCATTATTGCCAATAAAAACATTACGACTTCCTGATGAATTTCCTAGGCCTGCCGCTGAACCAACAAAAACATTATCATCTCCTGAAGTTTTGCTGAATCCACAATAATTACCAAGATATAAATTATTATTACCCGAAGTCTGAAAAAATCCACAAGCAGTACCAGCTGCAACATTACCGGATCCTGATTGCATATTATATAATGATAGTGAGCCTCCGGCAAAATTGTCATTCCCATTAATATTATTATAACCTGCTCTTTGACCTACATATGTGTTATTTTCTCCTGTTGTATTCAATATACCTGATTCCTGTCCCACAAAGGTGTTGAAACTTCCGGTAGAATTAAAAGAACCCGAGGTGTTTCCCACAAAAGTATTGAACCTTCCTGTAGTATTTGAATAACCTGTTGAATTTCCGATGGCAACATTCATATCTCCTTTTGTATTCATGAACCCTGCATTATTTCCAATAAAAACATTATAATGCGAACTGTCAGTATTTAATCCGGCCTGATAGCCAATAAAAATACTACTTTGTGATGTCCTTAAATTTTTTCCAGCCTGGTATCCAAAACAAGAATTATACATACCTGTAGTAATCGAATCACCTGATTGATGACCAATGAAATAATTCAGAGGAGTTATATTCATATAACTTGTAGATGAACCTCCTCCCAAATCCTCTACTCCAAATCCTAAGGAAGGATCTCCTGTAAAAATTCTAGTACTATCAGGTGTTACTGAAAGAAAATGGTTAGTAAACCCTTTTGCATTATTTCTGCCACTTACTGCAAATCCGCCTCTGTTTGATTTTGCACCTCCATCTTTAATATATACATGAACGCTATCTGGATAAACCACAAAAACAGATTGACCAGATGCATTTTTAACTTCAAAAAGAGGTTCACCTGGAGATGCGGTAGTACTTCCTTGTACTATCATTCTTCCATTTGGTGCAGTAGTTCCAACACCAAGTCTTTTATTTGCGTTATCCCAAATCATAGCTGTGTCACCATCAAATACACCTGCATTATTAAACTGAACTGTTTTATTTAATCCACCAGGAGTACCCATATTTAAATCGGTACTACTAATAGTAAAATTAGGATAAGTTCCACTAACTGTAGTTGCTCCACTTTGTGATAAAGTAATAGTCTGATCGGGTGCCGTATTTGAAATTGTAATTCCTGTTATATCAATTCCATTTCCGCCAGTATAAGTTGGAATATTTCCTGCTTTTTCTGAGTACAATGCATAAGGAACAGATAATAATTGAGTTGTTCCCATATCTAAATAATTTGTACCTCCTGTAGGATCAGCCTCAACCTTAATAAAATGCGAAGCACTTCCCCAAATAATTCCGGAAAATGTTCCCTGAACAGGAGTTCCAGTTCCAATATTTAGATTTACTATTCCAAATGCATTTGATGAAGCGGCATGTGTTTCAATATATTCTACAGTACCTGTTATTGAACCCGATAAAATACTTATTTGAAAATTTACAGACTGATTAATCAAAATGGTACCGGTCAAATCCCTAACCACTGCCTGATATTGAAATGATTGTGGTGTTTGTGCGAATAAACATAATGAAAGCATTACAGAAATACATAGTAAAAAAACTTTTTTCATATTAATTATTTTTAAAGTATTTAAATCAAGATATGAGTATAAGAGTGTTATTAATAATATTTTGCAAAAAACATTAAAGAAATTAAATTATTGAATAATGCCTTAGCAAATTAAATAATTTATATTTAATACGAAAATATGAATTAAAAAAGAGGCTGAATATTAGCCTCTTTTTAGGTTGTCGGGGTGAGAAGACTCGAACTTCCGACCACTTGCACCCCATGCAAGTACGCTAGCCAACTGCGCTACACCCCGATTATTCTAAATAACATTTAATTATTTTAGGATTGCAAAAGTAAATTAACGTTTAGTTAACTGCAAATTTTTAATAAATAAATAATTTTAGCAATTTTACATCTGATTGCATTTTATAAAAATTTTAAGTGAAACGTTTTGACTATTATAATTTAAGAAAATTGAGTTTCTATCTGAAATTCTTTTTACTGATACAAATTGCATTAGTCTTTTTTACAGTAGAAGCTTTTGGGCAGAAGTATACAATTAGTGGCTATGTTCGCGAGAAACGCACAGGTGAAGATCTTGTTGGTGCAAATATTTATGTAAAAGAATTATCAAAAGGAACTGTAACTAACAGTTATGGTTTTTTTTCTCTTACTCTGCCAAAGGGTGAATATCAGTTAGTAGTTTCTTATATCGGTTACAGAGATTTTACTCAGAAAATTAAACTTGATAAAGATTTAAAAATAAATATTAGTCAGGAAGAAGCTGTAATTATAGGTAACGAAGTTGTTGTAACAGGTGAGAAGACAAATAAAAATATTGAGAGTATTGAAATGTCATCTTTTAAACTTCCAATAGAAAAAATAAAATCTATTCCCGCTTTCATGGGCGAAGTGGATATTTTAAAAACCATTCAGTTAATGCCCGGTGTTTCTTCAGGTGGTGAGGGTAATGCAGGTTTTTATGTTAGAGGAGGAGGTCCTGATCAAAATCTGATTTTACTTGACGAGGCAATAGTATATAATGCAAGTCATTTGTTTGGATTTTTTTCGGTTTTTAATGCCGATGCAGTAAAGGATGTTAATTTAATTAAAGGTGGAATGCCTGCAAATTACGGAGGAAGGCTGTCTTCTGTGCTTGATGTTACAATGAAAGATGGTAATAATCAAAAATTGCAGGTTGATGGAGGAATAGGTGTTATTTCATCAAGATTAACTATTCAGGGTCCAATTAAAAAAGATACTTGTTCGTTTATTGTTTCGGGAAGAAGAACATATGTTGATGTTATAGTTAAGCCATTTTTAAAGCCAAATTATCAGGGTACAGGATATTATTTTTACGATTTAAATACAAAAATAAATTATCGGTTTACCGATAAAGACAGAGTTTTTTTAAGCGGGTATTTCGGAAGGGATGTTTTTTCGTACAAAAATAAAAAAGATGGTTTTACAATGAGGTTCCCTTGGGGAAATGCAACTACATCATTAAGGTGGAATCATTTATTTAACGATAAACTATTTTTGAATACCACAGCAACATTCAGCGATTATAAATTCGAATTTCAGGGAGAGATGGACGATTTTGAGTTTAAGTTATTCAGTGGTGTTCGTGACTTTAGTGTAAAAACAGATTTTACATGGATACCAGGAATATTGCATAATGTTAAATTTGGTGCAAATTATATTTATCATATTTTTACTCCAAGCAGTGCAACCGCAAGAATTGGAGGAACCGATTTTAATACCGGTGCAACTATCAGATATTATGCTAATGATGCTTCAGTATATGTTACTGATGAATACGATTTAAGTGAATATGTGAAAATTTCTGCAGGGGTAAGAGGAACACTTTTTCAGCAGATTGGACCTTTTACACGTTACTTGCGAGATGAGTTAGGCAGAAATCAGGATACCGCTTATTATAAAAGAGGAGAGGTTCTTGTTACATATAAACATGCTGAACCCAGAGCCTCAATTAGGCTCGTTGTTAATAAAACATCTTCGATAAAAGCAAGTTTTACGCAGAACTATCAGTATATTCATCTTGCAAGTATGTCGTCGGCAACATTACCTACGGATATATGGATGCCAAGTACACAATTAATAAAACCGCAGTTTGCCACACAATATGCACTTGGTTATTTTAAAAATTTTAAAAAGGACATGTTTGAAACATCTGTAGAGGTTTATTATAAAAGAATAACAAATCTTATCGATTATAAAGAAGGAGCAACGTCAGATGATAACATGGCAAATAATCCTGATAATAATTTTACATTTGGAAAAGGGACTTCTTATGGAGCAGAATTTTTCTTTAAAAAACGTGTAGGTAAAGCTACCGGATGGGTAGGATATACTCTTGCAAAAACAGTAAGGCAATTTGATGATGTTAATTTAGGAAAAGAATATCCTGCAAAATATGACCGCAGACATGATCTTTCAGTAACTTGCACATATGAACTTAATGATAGATGGTCTTTTGGAGCAGTATTTATTTATGCTACTGGAGATGCAACAACATTGCCGGTTGCGAGATATATGATAGAAGGCAGAATAATAAACGAATATGGTGAAAGAAATTCATTCAGAATGGCTGCTTATAACAGAGCTGATGTGTCAATAACATATAATTTTCCTGTTAAAAACAAGAAATGGGAAAAATTACTTAATTTTTCTGTGTATAATGTTTATAATAGAAAAAACCCATATATGATTTATTTTAATTCAGATGTTGATCTTGAGCATTATTCTATTAAAACAACTGCCAAACAAATTTCACTCTTCTCTATTTTGCCGGCTTTAACATTTAATTTTAAGTTTTAACAATGAACAGAATATTAACTATTATATTATTTTCAATTTCGTGGATAATGATTTCCTGTGAAAAGGAAATTACAGTTGATTTACCCACACCTGAATCAAAAATTGTTATTGAAGGAGCAATTGAAGAAGGGCAATTAGCTTGGGTTTTTGTAACAATGAACGCTCCATATTTTGATCCGGTTGACTCTGTTGCATTGTTAAATATGATTAAATTTAATGCCAGAGTTTCTGTTACAGATGGTGTGACAACTGATTCGTTAACTATCACTTATGATCCTTATGTCTTTCCTAAATTCAAATATGTTGGGAGTACAATAATTGGGCAAACAGGAAAAACATACTGGTTAAAAGTTGAGATAGGTGATAAAATTTATACGTCGCATACCGGAATTTATCCGACAGTAAAAATAGACAGTTTAAAATTTAAAGTTGATAGAAATCAGGATTCTTTAGGTTTTGTTTGGCTTTATCTTATTGATCCGGATACATTAGGTAATTATTATCGGATTTTTACAAAAGTTTTAGGACGAGATAGTATTTATCTTAGACCTTATCCTTCTGTAACCGATGATAAATTTTTTAACGGACAATTTTGCGAATATTCATTAGAAAGAGGTCGTAATCCACTAGAAGATAATATGTATGATAATAGAGGGCTTGATTCAGCAGGTGTTTCACGGTTTTATTTCAGAAAGGGCGAAACTGTAGTGGTAAAGCTTTGTACAATAGATGCTTTTCATTACGATTTTTGGTATTCGGTTGAACAGCAGTTTATGACTGATGGCAATCCGTTTGCCTCTCCAATTACTGCCAGAACAAATATTTCTGGTGGAGCTCTTGGAGTTTGGGGTGGATATGGAGTATATTTAGATACACTTCATATCCCGAATTAGGTAAAGAGATGCTGAAATAAAAAAATAATTATCTTTGCTTTCTTAAAAAAAGAATGTCATTCTGTCCTCTGCCGCAGCGGAGCGGCGGAAAAGTGAAAAATCTAATTATGCAATGAAAACCCTTTGATACGCTGCGGCGAATGCAAAAGGAATAAATAATAAAAAACATGAGCGATATTTCAACTGAAAAAGTAAAATGCCTTATAATTGGAAGTGGACCTGCAGGTTATACTGCTGCAATTTATGCATCACGAGCAAATTTAAAACCACTATTGTTCGAAGGTTTACAGCCAGGTGGTCAGCTAACAACAACAACTGAGGTTGAGAATTTTCCTGGTTATCCACAAGGTGTTACCGGACCAGAAATGATGGAAGACCTAAAAAAACAAGCCGAGCGTTTTGGTGCTGATATCCGGTTTGGAATAGCAACAAAAGTTGATTTTTCAGGACCAATTCATAAAGTCTGGATTGATGACAATAAATTAATTGAAGCAGATTCAGTAATAATCGCAACAGGAGCTACAGCAAAATATCTTGGATTAGAATCAGAAGAAAAATTTAAAGGAACCGGAGTAAGTGCATGTGCAACATGCGACGGATTCTTTTACCGTGGAAAAGATGTTGTTGTTGCCGGAGGAGGCGATACAGCATGTGAAGAAGCAGTATATCTTGCTGGGTTGTGTAATAAAGTTTATCTTGTTGTAAGAAAAGATTTTTTGCGTGCTTCAAAGGCTATGCAGGAGAGGGTATTTAAGACTAAAAATATTGAAGTTTTATTTCAGCATACAACAAAGGAAATTGTTGGTGATATGTCTGGAGTTACTGGTGTGCTTTTAACAAATAAAAACAACGAAGAAGTTCATATTTCTATTCATGGTTTTTTTGTAGCGATTGGTCATCAGCCAAATAGTGAAGTGTTTAAACCATGGGTTAAAACTGATGAGGTGGGCTATATAGAAACAGTTCCAGGAACATGTAAAACTAATATTTCCGGAGTTTTTGCTTGTGGTGATGTTCAGGATAAACACTATCGTCAGGCAATTACAGCTGCAGGCAGTGGTTGTATGGCTGCAATTGATGCAGAAAGGTACATCTCAGAGAAAAACTAGGCTTTTCACATCATTTATCATTAACATTTTTTGACTAAACAATTAGAAGTTTACACTAATTATATATGGGTGGTATCTTTTTCTTGCTTACTTTTGTAATTAATAATTTAAAATAAACCAAAATCAAATAAATTATGAGAAAAATTTCCTTACTAATTGTATCGGTTTTGTTCAGCGTGTTTACGTATGGGCAAACGATATTGATTAATCCTACCGGTGATGGTGGATTTGAAACAGGTGCAGACTTTACTGCAAATGGTTGGACAACTGTAAATGACGCTACAAATACATGGAATGTAGGAACTGTTTCAGTGCCTTCCGCCGGAACAAATGCAGCATTTGTTTCTAATGATTTAGGAGTTACAAATGCATACACAAACACATTGACTCAAGTATCTTATTTTTATAAAGATATAACAGTTCCAGCTGGTGAAACAAAAATAGTTTTATCGTTTAAATGGAAAAATAGTGGTGAGTCAGGTTCTTGGGATAGACCTTTTGTTTATACTGCTCCAACAACAAGCACTCCGGTTGCAAACTCAATGACAGTAACAGGCAGTACTGATGTTACAGGTACAACAAATTATCTTGTACTTCAAACTACCTATCAAACAGCAACATATTTTTTACCAGCCGGATTAGCAGGAACAACTTTCAGACTAATCTTTGGATGGAAAAATGATGGTTCGGGTGGTGTTAATCCTCCTGCATCAATTGATGAGATATCTTTAGTATCTCAAGCTCCAAGTCCATTACATGGAATTTACACAATTGATAATACACTTCCTACATCTGTTCCAATGCTTCATGATGGTACTGGTAATTTTGCATCTTTTACTGCTGCTGCAACCTATTTAAACAGTGATGGTATTTCTGGTGCTGTTACATTCCGCGTTCTTACAGGATTAACATTTACTGAGGATGTACCTGCAATTAATGCAACCGGTACAGCTGCAAATACTATTACTTTTCAAAAATTCGGAGCTGGTGCAAATCCAATTTTAAGACCTACCGGAACAGCAGGAACTGATGCTGGTATTACAATAAATGGTGGCGATTATTTTACTTTTGATGGAATAGATATAACTGAAGCTACAGGTAGTGCAGTTGAGTACGGTTATTTTATTAAAAATGCTTCTGCAATTGATGGAGCACAAAATAATATTATTAAAAATTGTAAGATTATATTAAACAGAGCAAATACTGGCTCAAGAGGTATTTATCAGAATGTTGCAACAGCTGCAACAAATGCTACTGGTGCAAATTCAAATAATAAATTTCAATTTGTTGTAATTGAAAATTCATACAATGGTATTGTTTGTACAGGAACAGCAGCTTTTCCAGATTTATCAACTGAAGTAAGCAATTGTACAATCGGAGCAAATTCTGCAAATGATATTGGAAATGGTGGCTCAACTTTAAGTGCATTACGTTTAACTTCCAGTCAGGATGCAATGGTTTTTAACAATACTGTTAGAAACGCAACTGTAACAGGTGGTGTTACCCTTTATGGTATTTTTATGGAAAATGTAAGAGGTAATAGTCAGGTATTTAATAATAAGGTATATAATATAACAAGTACATCAACAGCAACCACTGCTTTATTATATGGAATTAGATTGGATGTACCTGCTACTTTTCAAGGAGCAGCATACAACAATATAATTTATGGTTTCTCACATGCAATTGCTACAGCAAGTGCAACTATGGTATGTCGTCCATTAGCTGTTAATATGACTGGCACTGGATCAGTTGCCCTTTCTTATAATACTGTTAATGTTGGCTTAAATGGAAACGCAACAGTAGCTGCTGCATACATTAATGGAGGTACTGTAGTTTTAGCAAATAATATTTTTGCAAACTTTTCTGTATCTGGTAATGCTACATCAAAAAGGTATTGTATTTATAAAGTTGCCGCTGCAACAATTACTTCAAATTATAACGATTTATTTATTGCTGCCGGAACAAATAATTTTGTAGGATATGCTACTGCTGATCAGGCAACATTAGCTAACTGGCAAACAGCAAGCACACAAGATGCAAATTCCTTAAATGTTGATCCGATTTTTGTTGGAGCAAATGATTTGCATCCATCAAATCCAGCTTTAAATAATTTAGGCACTCCAGTTCTAATTACTTTAGATATTGATGGAATTACCCGTAATGCTACAACACCAGATATGGGAGCATATGAATTTACTCCTGCTTCATGTTTGGTTCCTGGAGCATTAACTGCAACAACTATTACTACTAATTCTGCTGTTCTTGGATGGACTCCAAATGGACCAGAAACACTTTGGAATATTGAATGGGGTACAACTGGTTTTGTTCAAGGTACAGGAACAACTGTAAATGGATTAACTTCAACTTCGTATAATTTATCTGGATTAACCGGAAATACAGCATATTCTTTCTATGTTCAGGCTGATTGTGGTGGAAGTACAAGTACATGGGCTGGTCCTTTCTCTTTTTATACAGGATATTGTACTCCTTCAAGTGTAAGTAATTTATCATATGTTGATAATTTTACAACAACTGGTGGCTCATTAAATATTTCAAATTTAGCATCAGGTTTTGCAACTGGTGGTTATTTTAATGGCACAGCACAGGTTGTTCAAGGTTATGCGAATAGCACTTTCAATTTTAATGCAAGTATAATTGGTGGTACAGTTGGTTTTTCTATTTGGGTAGATTGGAATAAAGATTTAGTTTTTGATAATACAACTGAAAAAGTTTTTAATACTACAAGTTATGGTAATGGTCCATTTACTGGAATTATTACTATTCCTGTTGGTACGGCACTTGGAAATTATACGATGAGAATTGTTACTGATTATAACTCTTCTAATCCTTCTTTACCTTGCGCAAGTCTTTCTAGAGGTGAGTTCGAAGATTATACAATAACTGTTACAACTCCTCCGGCTTGTGTTGCTCCAACAGCTTTAACTGCTACAGGAGTTACAGCAAATTCTGCAACTCTTAGTTGGACTGCAGGTGGAACAGAGGTTCTTTGGAATATTGAATTAGGTGTTTTAGGATTTACTCCAACAGGTACACCAACAACATCCGGAGTTACAAATCCTTATTCCGTATCCAGTTTGTTGGCTAATACATCTTATAGCTATTATGTTCAAGCTGATTGTGGTGGAAGTACTAGTATTTGGGCCGGACCATTTACTTTCTTTACTGGTTACTGTACTCCAGCTCCTTCTTCAGTTGATGGTATTGGAATTACAAATGTAACTTGTGGTACAATTAACAATACTACTGTTGCAGAAACTGGTAATTATGGTGATTATTCAGCAATGGTTGCAAATATTGCACAATTAACAACTGTTACTGTAAATATTACTTACGCAACAGGTTATACATATGATACAAAAATATGGATTGATTGGAATGATGATTTAGATTTTCTTGATTTAGGTGAAGAGGTTTATACTGGTACATCTTTAGCTTCAAATCCAACAACTTTAGTTGCAACATTTGTAGTTCCTGGTACAGCAACACTTGGTAATCACAGAATGAGAATTGGTGGACTTGATGCTGGTCCTGCAACACCTTGTTATACTGGAAGCTGGGGTTGTTTTGAAGACTATACAGTAAACGTAACAGTACCTCCTGCATGTATTGCTCCAACAGCTTTAAATGCAACAAGTATCACAAATAGTGCTGCAACTTTAGGTTGGACTGCTGGCAGTACAGAATTACTTTGGAACATTGAATGGGGTACTTTAGGATTTACTCAAGGTACTGGAACCTTAGTTTCTGGTTTAACAGCAAATTCATATAGCTTAACTTCACTAACATCTAATACTTCTTATAGTTTTTATGTACAAGCTGATTGCGGTGGAAGTACAAGTACTTGGGTTGGCCCATTTACTTTTGTAACTCCTTGTGATAATGTAAATATTTTCCCATATATAGAAAGTTTTGATGGTGCAACTTATGCCCCAATGTGTTGGTCAAATCCAAGTACATCTCCATGGGATAGACAAACTACTGGTGTTTATCCAACTTGTACGCCTCATTCAGGTGCTGCAATGTCAAGCTATAATTGCTATAATTATAGTACCGGAACAACAGGTATTTTGGTTACACCAGGTTTAGATTTACCAAGTGATTTATACGAAGTAAGATTTTGGATGTATCGCGATAATGGTTACCCTACAAATGCAGATTTAGTAAATGTTTATTATAACACATTACCAAATACAACTGGTGCAACTTTACTAGGTACAATAAATCGTTCGAACACTTTATCTCCTGTTGAAGCAACTGCCAATCAATGGTACGAATATGCATTTAATATGCCTGCTGGTTCTACAGGTAACGGTCGTTATGTTATTTTTGAAGCAGTTAGTGCTTATGGAAATAATATTTTTGTTGATGACGTAAAAATAGGTTTACAACTCAGTTCTGCAAATAACATTTTAACTTTTGATATTCCTTCTCAAACAACAAGTACAGTTGGTGTAAATACAGTTAATATTTTAATGCCTTGCGCTACAAATATTACTGCTCTAACTCCAACAATTACTGTTTCTCCAGGAGCAACAATTTCTCCAGCTAGTGGTGTTGCACAGGATTTTACAAATCCGGTAACTTATACCGTTACTGCTGAAAATGGAACATCAACTTCTACATGGCAAGTATCAGTTATTTCAAATCCATTACCTACAATTGCTTTAACAAGTCCTAGTGCTGTTTCGATTTGTAATGGTGGAAATACTGACATAACATTAGCCTTAACAGGAACAGGTCCTTGGACATGGGTTGGTGATGATGGTTCTGGTCCTGCTACATTTAATGCAGCAGCAAGTCCATTCACTACAAATGTTGCACCTACTGTTTCAACTACATATAGTATTATAAGTGTTACAGATGCT